>NZ_JBEXYF010000001.1:481584-593707 GCF_040630775.1 Nocardia sp. NPDC005745 | reverse complement strand
CCGACAGCAGCAACAAACTGGGCTGGCTACTCGAAGATCTCAGCATCACGGGTGTGCGGTTCGCGGTGTTGCTGTCCGACGACGGCCTGCGGATCACCCCTCAACTCACTTCGATACAGGCCCTAGTCCGTGGCCGACGACCGGCCACGCTCGCTGGACAGGGCGGGCAACAGCCGTATGCGTACTCATGAAGGCCCCCTCGTGAGAGTTCCTTCGCTATTCTCGCTTACCGGCTCGTCTTCGTCGTACTTGTCCAGGCGATGGCCGCAGCGGCCTGGACTACCGCGCGGCCCGCAATGCCGCCGCGCTTGAACGAGGTCCAAGTCCGAGGGTACTGCGGACAAACGCCGCATCAGCGCCGAACTTCGTTGACCTCCACCGCTCGCCCCTCCCGCCGCGACAGCTCGCACGCCTCAGCGACATAGAACGCCTCCAGCGCTTCGTCCGGTGTGCAGGGACTGTCGAGCTGCCCCGTGGCGACATCGATGAACGCCGCCAGTTCATCGGCATACGCCGCACGGAACCGCTCCATGAAACCCGCGTAGGGAGGATAGGGAGAGGGGCTGTGGTCGGGCTCGACGGAAGTCAGGGGTGCGCGGTCGTCCAGTCCGACGATCGCGTTCCCTTCAGAGCCCAACGCCTCCAATCGCACGTCGTACCCCGCCCCGTTGTAGCGGGTCAGCGACACGGTCGCGAGGGTTTCATCGTCCAAGCGTAGCAGCACCGCCGCGGTGTCGACGTCGCCCGCTTCGGCGAAGAACGGCGCGCCCCGGTTCGCCCCGGTCGCGTAGACGGAGGTGATCTCGCGCCCGGTCACCCACCGGATGATGTCGAAATCATGCACTCCGCAGTCGCGGAAGATGCCGCCGGAGCGGGCGATGTATTCGGCGGGCGGGGGAGCCGGGTCGAGGGTCGTCGCGCGCAAGGTGTGCAGCAGGCCGAGGCTGCCGGAGCGGATCGCTTCGCGGGCCGCGCGGTAGCCGGCGTCGAAGCGGCGTTGGAAGCCGATCTGGACGGGAACGCGGGAGTGGCGGGTGCGGTCGATGACGGCGAGGGTGCCGGTGATGTCGGCGGCGACGGGCTTTTCGCAGAAGACGGGGATGCGCGCGTCGACGGCGCGGATGATGAGGTCGGGGTGGGCGGCGGTGGTGGTGGCGATGATCAGGCCGTCGAGGTCGGCGGCGAAGAGGGTGTCGAGGTCGGGGGCGAACTCGACGCCGAGGTCGGTGGCGGTGGCGGTGGCGGTGGCGCGGGCGCGGGCGGGGTCGGCGTCGGCGACCAGGACGGTGGCCACGTTCGGGAGTTTGCTCAGGGTTTCCGCGTGCGAGGTCCCGATGCGGCCGGTTCCGGCGAGGCCGAGGGTGACGGCTCGGTGGGAGGACATCGGCTCTCCTTCGTAGGGAACCGCGACGGGGCTCAGCGCCCCGGTGCGGTCGTGGTCGAGCGGACGACGAGCGTGGGTTCCAACCGGCGGCGGACCGGTCTCGTGCGGCCGTCGCGAAGTCGTTCGGTGATGGCCTCGATCGCGAGGCTGCCCATTCGAATACGCGGTTGATCGATGGTGGTCAGCGCGACGTGACGCAGGGCGGCCAGCGAGGTGTTGTCGTAGCCGATCACCGAGACGTCCTCCGGCACACGCAATCCCGCTTCCTCGAGCGCGGACATCGCGCCGAAGGCGTTGAAGTCGTTGCCGCACACCAGTGCCGTGGGAAAGGCGTCGCGGGAGAACAGGTTCAGCAGTTTGCGCACCGCGGCCGTGCCCGCGGAGTCGGTGTGCTCGCTCGGCACGACCATCGGTTCCAGGCCGTGGCGTCGCATGGCGGCCCGGTAGCCTCTGCGACGCGGCGCGGAGGTCCACGCGCCGCCGCCGTCGAGGTGGACGATGCGCCGGTGCCCGAGCGAGACCAGATGATCGACGGCGAGGGTGGCGCCTGCCTCGCCGTCGTCGTTGACTGTGTCGACGCCTGCGACGGTGGAGGTCCGCGACACCAGCACCAGCGGAGCCTGCTGCGACGCCGCGCGGATGGCGGCGGCGGGCAGGATGGGCGACAGCAGGATGACCCCTCCAGGCCGGAACGAGAGCAGGCTCTCCAACGCGGTGTGTTCGCGTGCGGCGCTGCGCCGGCCGGTATTGAGGATCAGTTCGAGGCCGGACTCCTGCGCGGCGGCGTCCATGCCTTCCACGACGTCGGCGAAGAAGGCGTTGCGCAGGTCGGAGACGAGGACACCGACGATGTTGGAGGTCCGGCTGGCCAGCGAGCGGGCCAGGATGTGCGGTTGGTAGCCGAGGTCTTTGGCCGCGTCCAGCACGGCGCGGCGGCGGTGCTCGCTGACCTTCGGGGAGTCGCGCATGACCAGCGAGACGAGGGCGCGGGAGACGCCCGCGCGCGCGGCGACGTCTTCCATGGTCGGTCGTGCCACGGCGCCTCCGTTCCGCGTTCACCAGCCCTGCCGGGACGGACGATACGCGGTGCGCCAGAAGGGATCAATAGAGCGCTCCAATCCGACTTCCGCGCACCGGAGTCTTCCGTGAAAGACGGAATAAGTGCTGGTAGAGCCGCTTTGACCGGCACGCCGCAAGCCCTTGACACGCTATGACCCGCGTTACATAGTTGGAGCGCTCCAACTACAGCGGCGTCAACTCGATATCGAAGGTCGGAGAAGTGCCGATGCCCGAATCCCTCCACTCGTTGCGCCTCGCGGCCGCGCCGATCTCCTGGGGAGTTTGTGAGGTCCCCGGCTGGGGTCACGTGCTCGACGCACGCACCGTTCTGTCGGAGATGGCCGCGCTCGGCTTGTCCGCCACCGAACTCGGGCCACCCGGCTATCTGCCGCGCGACCCGAGCGAACTGCGACGACTGCTCGCGGCCTTCGACATCACCGCGGTCGGCGGCTTCCTCGCCGTCGTGTTGCATCGTGACCGGCACGCCGCCCTCGCTCGGGCGGAGGAGAGCGCCGCGCTGCTTGCCGCCACCGGCGCGGAAGTGCTCGTGCTCGCCGCCGCGACCGGACTCGGCGGATACGACGAGCGCCCGCCACTCGACGACTCGCACTGGCGCGCCGTGATCGACACCGCTGCCGAGATCCGCGATATCGCCGCCGCGTACGGCCTGCGCACGGTGCTGCATCCGCATGTCGGCACACACGTGGAGAGCGAGGCCGAGGTGGAGCGGTTCCTCGCCGATTCCGATCTCGACCTCTGCCTGGACACCGGGCATCTGCTCGTCGGCGGCACCGACCCGGTTCGGCTCGCCCGGCGGCACGCCGCGCGAATCGGGCACGTTCACCTCAAGGACGTCCGAGGCTCGCTGGCCGACCACGTCCGTGGCGGGAAGCTCGAGTACGGCGAGGCGGTGCGCCGTGGGCTGTACGTCCCGCTGGGCGAGGGGGACGTCGACATCGCGGCACTCGTGCACACCATGCGCGCCGCGGGGTATCGGGGCTGGTACGTCCTGGAGCAGGACGCCGCGCTGCGACCGTCCGAATCGGCGGAGAAGCCGAGCGGCGACACCGCGCGCAGCCTCCGGTTCCTCAGCGACATCGCGCTCGCCGCGGCCGGAATCTAGGCGATGCGGATGCTTCTGCGAGCACGACGCGGCGCGACCGCGCGGCACCGGACCCGCCTGCTGCCGTGCATCGCCACCGCCGCTCTCCTGGCGGCATGCAGCGGCCCCGGCGCCGACGCGCCCGCTCCGTCCCAGGCGCCGACCGAGGTCGGCACGGTGCGATCGGTAGCGGTGGTGACCCACGGCAGCCCCGGTGACGCGTTCTGGAATGTCGTCAAGAACGGCGCGGAGGCCGCGGGCAAGGATTTGGGAATCCGTGTGGACTACAACGCCTCCGGTGATCCCGGTCAGCAGGCGAAGCTGATCGACAACGCCGTGGCGCAAGGCGTCGACGGCCTCGTCGTGTCCATGGCCAATCCCGAGGCGCTTCGGCGCTCGGTCGAAAAGGCCGTCGCCGCGGGCATTCCGGTGGTGACGATCAATTCGGGGGAGTCGGAGAGCGCGCGGTTCGGCGCGTTCGTCCATGTGGGGCAGAGCGAATCGCTGGCCGGGCAGGCCGCGGGCAGACGGCTCGCCGAGGCCGGGCGCGGGAAGATGCTGTGCGTCATCCACGAGGCGGGCAATATCGGCGCGAACGAGCGTTGCGCCGGCGCGACGAAGGCGTTCGGCACCGCGACCACGCTTCAGGTGGACATCAACAATCCGACCGACGCGCAATCGAGGATCAAGGGCGCGCTGGAGGCCGACCGGTCCATCGACGCGGTCCTGACGCTCAACTCCCAGGTCGCCGCACGCGCTGTCGACGCCGCCCGGGAGGCCGGATCGCTTGCCACCGTCGCGACCTTCGACCTGAACGCCGATGTGGTGGAGGCGATCAGGGCGGGAAAGCTGCTTTTCGCGGTCGATCAGCAACAGTACGAGCAGGGTTATCTTCCGATCGTGTTGCTGAAGCTGTACCGGACGAACTTGAACACCGTCGGAGGCGGTGCGCCGGTGCAGACCGGACCCGGTTTCGTCGACAAGAACAATGTGGACGCCGTCGCCGCGCTCGTCGCGCAGGGCACGCGCTGAGGTGGATGAAATGACCATCGCCACACAAGCGTCCGACTCTTCGCAGGACCGTCCGGGCCTCTCGCCGCTGCAACGTCTGGCCGTGCGGCCGGAGATCGGCGCGGCGCTCGGCGCGTTGCTGGTGTTCGTGTTCTTCTCGCTGGTCACCGACCGGTTCCTGAGCCCGCTCGGCGTCGCGACCTGGCTCGACGACGCCTCCACGCTGGGCATCATGGCGGTGGCCGTGGCGATGCTGATGATCGGCGGCGAGTTCGATCTGTCGGCAGGCGTGATGACGGCCTCCACGGCGCTGGTCACCGCGTTGCTGGCGGTGCACGCCGGATGGAACGTCTGGCTCGCGCTGCTGGCATCGCTGGTCTTCGCGCTGGCCGTCGGCGCGTTCAACGGCTGGGTGGTGATGCGCACCGGCCTGCCGAGTTTCATCGTCACACTGGGCACCTTCCTCGCCCTGCAAGGGTTGAACCTCGGCGTGACGCGGCTGGTGACCGACACGGTGCAGGTGTCGGGCGTGCGGGGCGCGGGCGGCTACCAATCGGCGGGCTGGGTCTTCGCCTCGACCCTCGACATCGGCGAAGCGCACATCCAGGCTTCGGTGGTCTGGTGGATCGTGCTCACCGCCGTCGCCGCGACGATCCTGGTCCGCACGAGGTTCGGCAACTGGATCTTCGCCGTCGGCGGTGCGCTGCTCAGCGCCCGCGCGGTCGGTGTGCCCGCCGACCGCACCAAGATCCTGCTGTTCATGGGCACCGCGTTCGCGGGCTGGGTGGTGGGTTCCTGCAACATCCTGCGGTTCGCCAGCGTGCAGGCCAACCAGGGCGTCGGGCTCGAATTGCACTACATCATCGCCGCCGTGGTCGGCGGGTGCCTGCTCACCGGCGGCTTCGGCTCGGCGGTCGGCGCCGCCATCGGTGCGCTGATCTTCGGCATGGCGCGCCAGGGCATCGTGTTCGCGCGCTGGGACAGCGACTGGTTCATGCTGTTCCTCGGTGTGCTGCTGCTGGCGGCGGTGCTGGTCAACAATAGATTCCAGAGACGAGCCGAAAGGGTGCGCCGATGACTTCCCTCATCGAGGCGGTCGACCTCGGCAAGAGCTACGGCGGCGTGGTCGCCCTGCGTGAGGTGTCCACGGTGGTGAACGCGGGCGAGGTGACCTGCGTGCTCGGCGACAACGGCGCGGGCAAATCGACGCTGATCAAGATCCTGGCCGGGGTGCACCAGCACGACCGCGGCGAACTGCGTGTGGAGGGCGAAGCGGTCCGGTTCGCCTCGCCGCGGGCGGCGCTGGATCGCGGCATCGCCACGGTCTATCAGGATCTCGCGGTGGTTGGGCTGATGAGCGTGTGGCGCAACTTCGTGCTCGGGTCCGAGCCCACCTTCGGATACGGTCCCTTCCGGCTGCTGGACCGCAAGAAAGGTTGTGAGATCGCGCGGACGGCGTTGGCCGACATGGGTATCGAGATCCGGGATATGGAACAGCCGGTCGGCACGCTGTCGGGCGGCCAGCGGCAGTGCGTCGCTATCGCGCGGGCCGTGCACTACGGCGCGAAAGTGCTGATCCTCGACGAGCCGACCGCGGCGCTGGGCGTCAAACAGGCCGGGGTGGTGCTGAAGTACGTCGTGCGGGCGCGTGAACGCGGGCTCGGCGTCGTGCTCATCACGCACAACCCGCACCACGCCTATCCGGTGGGTGACCGATTCCTGCTGCTGAAGCGGGGCGCGATGCTCGGCGCGTACGAGAAATCGGAGATCGACCTGCCGGAGCTGACCCGCCAGATGGCAGGCGGAGCGGAATTGGAGGCATTGCAGCACGAATTGCGGCGTGTGGTGACGCCGTGAACAAGCGGGCGGGCGAGCTGGAGGCGTTGACGATCGGTCGCGTCGGGGTGGACCTGTATCCCGAACAGAGCGGCGTCGCCCTGGCGCAGGTGCGCAGTTTCGCCAAGTTCCTCGGCGGCACCGCCACCAACGTCGCCGTGGCCGCCGCCCGGCTCGGCCGTCGCTCCGCGGTGCTGACCAAGGTGGGCCCCGACGGCTTCGGCGACTTCGTGCGCACGGCGCTGGAGGACTTCGGCGTCTCATCCCGTTACGTGACGACCGCGCCGGACCTTCGGACGCCCGTCGTCTTCTGCGAGCTGACGCCGCCGTCGGATCCGCCGCTGTTGTTCTACCGTGCGCCGATCGCGCCGGATCTCACCCTCACTCCGGACGAGGTGCCCTGGGACGTCGTGGATGCCGTGCCGCTGCTGTGGGTCACGGGCACCGGAGTGAGCGCGGAACCCGGCCGCAGTACACAGCGGGAGATTCTGCTTCGCCGCGCACGACGGGGGCACACGGTGCTGGATCTGGATTATCGGCCGATGTTCTGGCCCGACGTGGATACCGCGCGGGCCGAGATCGGGTGGATGATCGACCACGCGAACGTGGTGGTCGGCAACCGTGCCGAGGTCGAGGTGGCGGTGGGCACCGCCGACCCGGAGACGGCGGCGGATCGGCTGCTCGCGCGGGGGGTGCGCCTCGCGGTGATCAAGCAGGGTGGTGAGGGGGTTTTGGTAGCGACCACCGAGGAGCGCTGGACGGTGCCGCCGTGCCGCGTGGAGGTGGTGTGCGGGCTCGGCGCGGGTGACGGTTTCGGTGGCGCGCTGATCCACGGCCTGCTCTCGGACTGGGATCCACGGCGCGTCGCCACCTATGCCAACGCGGCGGGTGCGCTGGTCGCTTCGCGTCTCGCCTGCGCCGACGCGATGCCCACCAGCGCGGAGATCGAGGAACTGCTGTGCGGCTGAGCCGGCGCGGATCTCCCGGAGCCGGGATGCGACCGAACCGGGATGGCCCGCGAAGAGCGGCCTCGGCGCGGGGGAGCGGGCTGGAGTATTCGCCGCACGACTGATGTCGTGCGCGGACCGAAGGAGTTGCGGTGCGACGAGCCGGGCGCAGTCTGGAGGAATCCTAGTGCGGCTGTGTCATGAGTATGGAACGGAGGTGACCGCATGCATTTGACCGACCAGCGCTGGCGCGAGTTGCTGCACACGCGGGCGACGGATTCCGCCGCGGTCGAGCGGGCCTACGCGAAACGGCTGCGCCGCGCCGACCTGCTGGCGGGTAAGCAAACCTTGTTCCTGGTCGCCGCCGATCACCCCGCTCGCGGCGCGCTCGGTGTCGGCGAGGACCGTACCGCCATGGCGGATCGGCGCGCGTTGCTGGAACGACTGCTGATCGCGCTGGCCGACCCGGACGTCGACGGTGTGCTCGGTTCGCCGGATGTAGTCGAAGAATTGCTGCTGCTGGACGCTCTGGACGACAAGGTCGTGATCGGGTCGATGAACCGGGGCGGATTGGCGGGCGCGGAGTGGGAGATCGACGACCGCTTCACCGGATACGACGCGGACTCTCTGGCGCGGTTCCGGCTCGATGGCGGCAAGATGCTGCTGCGCCTGGTCGATTCCGACGCGGGCACCGTCCCGACGCTGCAAGCCTGCGCGCGGGCGGTCTCGGAACTGGCGGCGCACCAGCTGATGGCGATGGTCGAACCGTTGCCGTACCACCGGGACGAATCCGGTGCGCTGGTGATGAGCAAGGACGCCGTCTCGCTGTCGCGGGCGATCACGGTGGCGTCGGGGCTCGGCGTCACCTCGGCTTATACCTGGCTGAAGATCCCCGCACCACAGGACATCTCGGTGCTGGACGCCACCACGCTGCCGGTTCTCGTGCTGGGCGGAGCGCCGTCCGGAGACTCGGCGGTGGATCGCGCGCTGTGGGGCGGGGCGCTCGGTCACGACGTTGTTCGCGGTCTCGTCGTCGGGCGCACCCTGCTGTATCCGCCGGACGGCGATGTCGCCCGGGCGGTCGAGAGCGCCGCCCGCCTGCTGAAGGAAGCCCGATGACGCGCGGCAACCCCGTCGGGTACGTCTGGGCGTCGGCACGGACGCGAGCAAGAAGTGCCGCTCGCTTGTCGACGAGACCGGACACACCGTGGCCGTTCGCGACGCGGGTTCGCGCCTCCTCGAGAACGCCGCGGTCGCCGGTGCGGCTCTGGTGGTCGCCTTCCGCGCACATGCGGTCGAATTCGTCTGCCGACAAAGCGATCGGACCGAGGGTATCCGGGGAATCTGTATCGAGGAGGTGTGATGACCCTGCATCGTCCCGAAGGAACATTGCGCCATGACGGTGACCCGATCCTGCTGACCCCCGAGGACGCCGGATGGACCTACGCGGGCCTGCGGGTGCTGCGGATCGGCGCGGGCGAATCGCGGATCGTTCGGACGGGCGAGTTCGAGGCGTTCGTCCTGCCGCTGACCGGAGCGTGCACGGTGCGCGTGGACGGCGCGACCTTCACGCTGGCCGGTCGGGATTCGGTCTTCACCCGGGTGACGGATTTCGCCTACGTCCCGCGAGACGCCGAGGTGCGGCTGGCGGCCCAGGGTGTCGACTTGGAGGTGGCGCTTCCGATGGCGCGTTGCACGAAACGGCTGGAGCCGCGATACGGCCCCGCCGAGCAGGTGCCGGTCGAAGTGCGCGGGGCTGGACGCGCGACGCGCCAGGTCACCAACTTCGGGATACCCGGCGTGTGGGAGCACGCGGACAAACTCAACGCCTGCGAGCTGATCACCCCGGACGGCAACTGGTCGTCCTACCCGCCGCACAAGCACGACGAGGCAGGTGCCTGCGAAGTCGTCAACGAGGAGATCTACTACTTCCGCATCGCCGGACGGGACGGGATCACGCCGTCGCGCGAGGGATTCGGCCTGCATCGCACCTACACGGCCGACGGCACGGTCGACGAGAACGTGGCGGTCCGTGACGGTGACGTCTTCCTGATCCCGCGCGGCTATCACGGCCCGTGCGTCGCGGCGCCCGGTTACCCCATGTATTACCTCAACGTATTGGCCGGTCCCGGGCAGGAGCGATCGATGGCGTTCTGCGACGACCCCGCCCACAGCTGGGTGCGGGCGCGCTGGGACGCCGAGCCGCTCGATCCGCGCTGCCCGGTCACCTCGCACGAAGGACGGACGAGATGCGACTGACCACGGCGCAGGCGCTGGTGGCCTGGCTGATCGCCCAGCGCTCCGAGACCCTCGAGGGCCGTGAGGCGCCCTTGTTCCCCGCCGTGTTCGCGATCTTCGGCCATGGCAACGTGCTCGGCCTCGGCACCGCGCTGCACGAGCGGCGCGCCGAACTCCCGGTCTGGCGCGGGCACACCGAAGAAGGGATGGCGCTCGCGGCCGTCGGCTACGCGAAGGCCGCCCACCGGCGTCAGGTGGGCGTCGTGACCTCATCGATCGGTCCCGGCGCGCTCAACATGGTGACGGCGGCGGGCGTCGCGCACGCGAATCGGCTGCCGTTGCTGCTGCTGCCCGGCGACACCTTCACCGGGCGGGCGCCGGACCCGGTCTTGCAGCAGGTCGAGCACTTCGGTGACCCCACCGTCACGGTGAACGACGCGTTCCGGCCGGTGAGCAGGTACTTCGACCGCATCACCCGCCCGGAGCAGCTGATCTCGACCCTGCCGCAGGCGGTCGGTGTGCTCACCGATCCGGCCGATGCGGGTCCGGTCGTCCTCGCGCTCCCGCAGGACGTCCAGGCCGAGAGCTACGACTTCCCCGACGCGCTCTTCGAGCCGGTGTTGCACCGTCTCGCGCGGCCGCGTCCCGATCGGCGAGCGCTCGCCGACGCCGTGGCCGCACTGCTCGCCGCGCGGCGTCCCCTGCTGGTGCTCGGTGGCGGCGTCCGCTATTCGGGTGCGGGGCCCACCGTGCTCGAATTCGCCGAGCGCCACGGCCTCCCGGTCGTGGAGACCACCGCGGGCCGCACCCTCGTGCCGCACGAGCATCCGCTGTTCGCGGGACCGCTCGGCATCACCGGCTCGGCGTCGGCGAACGCGATGGCGGCCGAAGCCGACCTGATCCTCGCGGTCGGGACCCGCTTACAGGACTTCACCACCGCGTCCTGGACGGTGTTCGCGCCGGACGTTCGCCTGGTCACGATCAACGTGGCGCGCTTCGACGCGGTCAAGCACGGCGCCCGCGCGGTGGTCGGTGACGCCGAGGCCACCGTGTGCGAGCTGGCCGCGCAGGTGGGGCAATGGCGAGCGGACGCCGACTGGACCGCGCGAGCCGCCGAACTGCGCGGCTCTTGGGACGCGCGCATCGACGAATTGCGCGCACCGACCCCGGGCGTGCCGAGCTATGCCCAGGTGGTGGGCGCCGTGAACGAGCTGAGCGAGCCGAGCGATTACGTGATGACGGCTTCCGGCGGCTTGCCCGGTGAACTGGTCGGCGGCTGGCGGGCGATCGGCGGCGCACCGACGATGGACGTGGAGTACGGCTTCTCCTGCATGGGCTACGAGCTCGCGGGCGCGTGGGGCGCGGCCATGGCGCGGGACGAAGGCGTGGTGACGACGCTGCTCGGCGACGGCTCGTATCTGATGCTGAACTCGGAATTGTTCTCCGCGGCGTTCGCCGGGCATCCGTTCGTCGCCGTGGTCTGCGACAACGACGGGTACGCCGTGATCGCCCGGCTGCAAGAGGGGCAAGGCGGCGAGCCGTTCAACAATTTCTACGCCCACTGCCACACCACGCACGAACATCCGCCCCGTGTCGATTTCGCCGCCCACGCCGCCGCGCTGGGATGTTCGGTTTTCACTGCCTCCGGCCTGGACGAGTTCCGTGCCGCCTACCCGCGGGCGCGGGCGGCGGCGAGGGCCGAGCGCCGGCCGGCGGTGCTGGTCGTGCGGACGCGGCCGTCGGTGTGGACCGACGCGGGCGCCTGGTGGGAGGTCGGAGTGCCGGAGCATCTGCCCGGCCGCGCCGCGTACGAGGAGACGAAACCGCGCCAGGTGCGCTACCTCCGGCCGTGAACAGAACTTAAAGAACGGTGCGGCCGGTGCACCCCGGACGTAGGCTGACTTGTCGTAGTCCGCGTGCGGTACATGAAATCAGTTGGAGCGCAACACAACTGGTAGAAAGTGTGCATGGGTACCGAGCCGCGTCGAAGAAGGAGTCCCATGATGCCGGGCGCGCTGGCCCCGCAGTGTGGGGTGTGTTCGCCGGGGGACGGCGATGGGCGTTTTTCGAGGCGAAGTGCGGGTACCCGCCTGATGGGCCCGGCGAAATCGCACGGACCGGGACCCGACCGAACGTGGGAGGTGACAGACCCAGCCCCCGGAGCGAGCGTCGCGCACGACGGAGCCGAGCGTCGTCGTGAGCGTTAGCTCACAGTTGGTGGTGCGGAACGTGAGTAATTCGTCGGATCGTGGCATCGTTGATCTACGAGGCCAGGGCATCTCATAACACCTACCTGGCTCGTCTACAGAAAGTATGAAATGGCTCAAGGCATTGTGAAGTGGTTCAACAGCGAGAAGGGCTTCGGCTTCATCGCACAGGACGGCGGCGGTCCCGACGTCTTCGTGCATTACTCGGCTGTGAGCGGCTCGGGTTTCCGGTCCCTCGATGAGGGGCAGCGCGTGGAGTTCGAGATCGGCCAGGGACAGAAGGGTCCGCAGGCCCAGGACGTCCGCGTTCTCTGATCGCGACTTTAGCTTCGAAAGGCCCCGCACCGGGATGGGTGCGGGGCCTTTCCCCTGCTCAGGACATTTTCACGCTGCGGAGCGGGTGAAGGTCACGTGGGTGAATCCGGCCCATGGTTCGGGCCGCTGACGTAGCCGTCCAGTGTGAGCGCGAGATTGTGTACGCGCCGCTTGGGCATCGGTTCGCTCATTACACTAAGTGATTGCAATTAGCAACTGGTTGTGCGCAGCGTACGGCTTACCGGTTGTATATTGCAAGCAGTAGTTGTCGGACCGAGAGGAGTGCCGGGTGCGCGAGGACGGACGTTCGGGGTGCCCGATCAACGCGACGATCGAGGTGATCGGCGATCGGTGGACGCTGCTCGTGTTGCGCGACGTGATGTTCGGCGACCGGCGGCACTTCCGCGAGCTGCTGGCCGGCTCGGAAGAGGGCATCGCCTCCAACATCCTGTCCGATCGGCTCAAGCGCCTGGTGGCGGCGGGGCTGCTCAGCCGCGCGGACACCCGGCCCGGTCAGAAAGCCGAATACCGGCTCACCGAACCGGCCATCCAATTGGTGCCGATCATGGCGCAGCTCGGCGCGTGGGGATTGCGGCACCGCCCGACCACCCGGACTCTTCGGGTGCGGGCCGAATTGCTCGAGGCGGGCGGTCCGCGGCTGTGGGCGGACTTCATGGACGAGCTACGGGAGAGCCACCTCGGCATCCCGCGCCCGGACCCGGATCGTCCGACCGCGACGCGACGACTCGCCCAGGCCTACGCCGACGCGGTCGCCGAGTCGAGCGAAGCCGACGAGCGGAAAGCCGCCTCGTAGACCTCTTCGCGCCCTCAGCCCGCCAGCGCCTCGGAGCGGAAGAACTCCGCGGTGATCGCGCGGGCCCGCGTGTGATCGCGGCCCCCGGACCTGCGGAACACTTCGGCGGCGCAGGCGAATTCGGCGGCGATGAACCCGGTGATCGGCGCGGGCACCGCCCCGCTGCCCATCTCCCTGGTCCGCGACTTCAGGTCGGTCAGCTCGGTCACCGCCGCCGTCAACTCGGCAGGCAGCTCGCACTGCCGCAACAACGTCGGCAGATGCATCGGCGCCACCGCCGCCGCGGGATGCTCGCGCAGCCACCGCAGCGCCATCGCGGGCCGCAGCGCGTAGAACACCTTCTTCAACGATCCGGTGCGCTCGTACAGCGCCCACTGCTTGGCGCCCAGGTGTAGATAGTGCCGCGCGACCTTGTCCCGGTCGGCGACCTCGTCGGCCACCGCGCGCAATCGGTCGCGGAAGTCCTCGTCGCCGCGATAGACGATGGGCGACATCAGCCACTCGATGAGCACCGCGTTGCCCTGCACCAGCAGTCGCAGCGCCTTGGCCAGATCCCAGCCGTTCACGTCGAGCAAGTCCGTCAGCGGCGTCTCCACCACGTCGCGGGTGCGCCACGGCGACAGGTAGGTCTCCAGTGTCGCGACATAGACGAACCGGCAGTCGTAGTCCGAGTCCGGAGAAGGGAATCCCCAAGCGCGACTACCGCTCTCGATCGCCAACCGGATCGACACCCGGTGCTCCCGCTCGACCCGGTCCAGCTCACGATCGATGGACCCGACCACCGCCGGGTCCATCGAAGCCGGAATCGCGCGCAAAGACATGAACGTGATGGTAGGTGCCGAAAAGGGTTGTCGCAGCTGGTTTTCGCCGCCGCTCACGGGAGAGGCGCGACGGTCCCGAACGAGGCGACGAGCACGGCGACGACGGCCAGCGCGCCACCCAGCCACAGGGCGGCGGTGAGGCCGATCCCGTCCGCGGCCAGGCCTCCGACCATCGACCCCAGTGCGATGGCGGCATTGAAAACTCCGGCGAACAGAGCGGACGCGCCTTCCCTGTGCTGGGGCGACGCGGCGAAGACCCAGCTCTGCGTGCTCACCGAGACGCCACCGTAGGACAGCCCCCACACGATCATCAGCGCGACGGCCTGCGGCGGCGAGGCGCCCAGCACGGGCAAGGCGATCGCCGCCCCGGCCAGCAGCGATCCGATCACGATCAGCGTGCTCCGTGGTGTGCGCGCCGCTGCCGCTCCCGCCGCGAAATTGCCCGCGACTCCGGCGATCCCGTAGACCAGCAACAGCGTGCCGATCGTCCGCGCGCCGACGCCGGTCACCTCCTCGAGCACCGGCCGCACGTAGGTGTAGGCGGCGAAGTGGCCGGTGACCAGGAACGCGACCACGAGCAGGGCGACGCGCAAGCCCGGCTGCCGGGTCAGCCGCAACACGCCACCCAGCGCCATCGCCTCGATCGCGGGTAGCGGCGGGAGCAAGGCCGCCATGGCCACGAGCACCAGCAGCGCCACAGCGGCGGCGGCCACGAACGTGATCCGCCACCCGGCCAGCGCGCCCAGGAACGTTCCCGCGGGTATACCGAGCACCGAGGCGACCGCGACGCCGGAGAAGACCAGCGACGTCGCGGCGGGGACCGATCGCGCGGGCACCAGCCGCGCCGCCAGGCTCGCCGCGATCGCCCACACACCCCCCATGCCGACGCCGACCAGCACCCGTGCCCCGATCAGCACACCGAACGTGGGTGCCGCCGCCGCACCGAGATTGCCCAGCGCGAGCACCGCCATCAACCCGCACAGCACCAGCTTGCGCTCGAACCGGCCCAGCGCCGCGGTGACCACGGGCGCCGACACCGCGGCGACCAGGCCGGTCACCGTCAACGCCAGACCGGCGCGGCCCTCGCTCACCCGCAGCGCCGAGCCGATCGGAGTGAGCAGACCGACCGGCAGCATCTCGGAGGTCACCACCGTGAACGTGCCCGCTGTCACCGCGCCGACGCCGAGCCGGCCGCGCAGCACCGAAACCGGCCGCGACGCAACGATTTCCCGAACCTCTGTCATGTCCTCCAGCCAAGGGTTCGCGGCCGGAGGAAACAACGGCGAAGGTCTCATAGTTCTATGAGCTGGACTCATCGACCGTGGAAGGGAGTCTGATGAGCGGCTTGGAGATCCGGGAACTGGAGGCATTTCTCGCGCTCGCCGAGGAGCTCCATTTCGGGCGGGCCGGTGCCCGGCTGTATGTGTCGCAGAGCCGGGTGAGCCAGCTGCTGCGTGCGCTGGAGCGGCGCGTCGGCGGGGCACTGGTGGAACGGACCAGCCGCACCGTCCGGTTGACCCCGCTCGGCGCGGACTTCCTCGCCGAGCTGCGGCCCGCCTATGCCGCGTTACGCGCGACAGTCGACGCCGCCCGTGCCGCCGCCCGGGGTATGGACGGGATACTGCGCATCGGATTCCAGGGCGCGGGCAACGATCACCTGATGGCCGCGGTCGAGTTCGTTCAGCGGCGGCACCCGGACTGCTCGGTCGAGTTGACCGAGATCCCGCTCGCCGATCCGTTCGGCGCGGTGCGACGCGCCGAGGTCGACGCCGCGGTGGTGCTGCTCCCGATGGGTGAGCGTGATCTGGTGCTCGGATCGGTGTTCGCGGGGCAGCCGCAGACGCTCGCGGTGTCCAGTTCCCACCCGTTCGCGGGACGCGCCGCACTGTCGGTCGAGGACATCGCCGAGGTCCCCTTGGTCGGAGTGCGCGCCCCGGCGCCGGAGTACTGGCGCAGGGCGCAGACGCTGGATGTGACGCCCGAGGGCCGGACGGTGCGCCCCGGTCCGGAGGTCGGCACGTTGGAGGAGGGCCTCGCCGCGGTGGCGGCCGGCCGCGGCGCGATGCTGCTGTGCCATCCGACCGCGGAATCGCACCGCAGGCGGCCGGTGACCTTCGTGCCGGTGAACGGGATCGCCGAGTCCCGGCTGGGGTTGGTGTGGCACCGCTACCGGGAGACCCCGGGAGTGCGGGCGTTCTCCCGCGCCGTGGCCGCCACGAAGGGGACCGTGGGTGTGCCGTTGGTCACCGTGGACGCTTCCTGACCTCCCTCGCGATCGGGATCGCGTCGGTCACCGAATCCCCGTGCCGACATGGCGCGGCTGATTTTCGGAGCCGCCGAACAGGGATACGGAGAGTTATTCGGAAGCTCTATCGGTCGGCTCGGAAAGGCGGCCGGATAGTTGTTCGTACGCCCCTATTGCCGGGTGTTGAAAACTCGCTGCGACTTTCTTGTGAGTTTTATAGCCATGTCCGTCAGCGGGAGAAATTAGCAGGCCAGATTCGGGTCTCGACCTGGACGTATGACTAGAACCGCAGCTCAAAGCCAGTATCTAAGGTGTCGCAGACCACTATCGCACGTATATGTGGTCTACATCTCCATATTATCGAAATTTGTAACCACCACCGAATCGCCGCCGATGTCCCCCGTGTCAGCCAGTTCGACTGGATAATGTTTCGAGGAAGAGGTATTTCCATGATCCCCGTTATCATCGACACCGGCAGCGCTGCTCTGAACGGTCTTTTCGACACGCTCGGCGCCGCACTGCACGGCCTCGTCGACACCCTGTGGACGGGTTCCTTCGGCGGCCGCTGACCGACGTGACGGTCGAGGAGATCGACCGGGTTCCACGCCGACCCGAGGCGTGACCGCGCGGGCCCCCGCACCGAATGGTGTGGGGGCCCGCCGCTGTGTGGGGCCGCTCGCACGGCGGAACGAACTGTCCGGCCCCAGGTACCGCAGGCGATCTCGGCCGTCGGCGACGCCGTTGCAGTCCCGCCCTCGGTAACGCAGGCGACCTTCGGTGCGGGCCCTGATCAGTGCGGCGCCCCGACGGCGCGGACTCGGGCGATCTCGGCCGCGAGCCGCGCGGGATGGGTCAACTGCGGGTAGTGGCCCGTGTCCGGAATCGAGATCGAGTCGCGTGCGGTCGCGACCGTCAGCGGATCGGCCGAACCGGTGACTATCCGCACCGGCACCTCGATCCGCGCGAGCAGGGCGCGCAACTCCTCGCGCCGCGCGGGGGCGCTCGCGCGGCGCAGCGCGGCGACGGTTCGTGCGGCGACGCCCGGCCTGCGCAGGTTCGCCGCGGCGCTCGCGAGCGCGGCGCTCGCCGGCACGCCGAGCCGATCGGCGAGGGAACCGGCCGACATCCGGCGCATCGCCACCGCGGCCAATGGCGATCGCAGCAGCGGGCCCGACCGCGGTTGCAGGAACGCGGGAGCTACCAGCACCACCCCGGAGACCCGCTCGGGATGCCGCGCCGCGTACCGCAGCACCGGACCGCAGCCGAGCGAATGGCCGACCAGCACGGGGTGGCTGCGGACGGAGGCGAGCAGTTTCGGCAACACCGCGTCGGTATCGCCGGGTGCCGAGCGCCCCAAGCCCGGCAGGTCGACGACCAGACTCGGCCCGTCCAACTCGGCGCGCACGTCGTTCCACGACTCACCGTCGAGCGGAAGGCCGTGCACCAGGACATAGTCCGGACGGCTCCGTTCGCCACTCACCCATACGCCGTCGACGAATCCGGCGGTCGGATCATCGGCCACCGCGCCGAAGCGGCTGGCCACCAGATGGTCGGCCCACGTCAGCAAGGTCGCCTCGGTCGGCGGCATGGTGAGCCCGGCACGGCGGGCCACGTCCTGCGCCGCCGACGTGTCGTAGCGGTCCTCGGCGATGAACGTCATCGTTTCCGGATCGGCGCCGGTCAGCGCGCGCGGAAGTTTCGCGATGACGCCGACCGGAATGGACAAGCGCGGCGCGCTGACGCCGAGGTGCCCGGCCAGCAGGCGAATCAGCTTCGGCAGCTCGGGTGTTCGATCATCCAGAACCGTGTAGGAGCGACCCGCGGTATCCGGCAGGGCGGGCAGGCTGATCAAGAAATCGGTGAAGTAGTCCAGGTCGACGATCGGCACGAAGGTCGCGGGGCCGCCGGGGACGGCAGCGAGCCGTCCGTTCCACAGGTCCTCGACGACGCTCGACAGCCCGACGTATTGACCGGGTCCGATCACGCTGCTCGGATTCGCGATGGTCAGCGCGACGCCGAGCTCCGCCGCCCGGCTGCGCAGCAGCGGGTCCGATTCGAACTTCGAAGCGCCGTAGGCGCCCCTCTCGTAATGCTGCTCCTCGGATTCCTCGACGGTGATCCGATATCCGGTGATGTGCACGACGCGTCGCAGCGCGGGCCGGGCGGCGGCCCACTCCAGCACCCGCAGCGCACCGGTGACATTGACCGCGTACGCGTCCTCGCGAGCGAGCCCGAAGGCGAAGCGGGCGGCGCAGTTGTACACGTCGCGAATGCCCGAGGGGTCGAACCCCGCGGGTAGGCCGAGGTCAGGGGCGGTGACATCACACGAGACGATCTCCAGCCCGCTCGCGTCGACGTCTCGGCGGCGCAACCACCCGGTCAGCCGCTCCTCGCTGCCCGGCCGCAAGGCGGCCGTGACGGAATGCCCCCGCTCGAGTAAACGGGCGACCGCGTTGCGGCCGAGGAACCCGGCGGCTCCGAAGACGATGCTGTCGGACATGAAATCTCCTTACTAGACCGGTCTACATATTTTGTGGACATGTGAAAAGACTTCGGCGGGACATCCGCCGTCAGATCAGGGTGCGCAGCGTGCGTTCCACCCGTTCCAGGGGTTCACGACTGCGTTGGGCGCGGGCGAGCAACAACGCGCCCTCGACCATCGCCAGCACCGTGGCGGCCAAATCATCGGCGTTCGCGCGGCCGTCGGCGCGCAGCCGCAGCCGCAACGCCTGTTCCCATGCGGCGTACGCGGCGGCGCACTCCGCTTGGATCGGGTCGTTCCCGGCCGCGACGTCCAAGGCCACCGTGGCGACCGGGCAGCCCTGTTGCCAACCGGACGCTTCCAGCCGGTCGCCGAACGCGCGCAGCAGCATGCTCGCGGCCGCGGCGGCGTCGCCCGGCTCGATCGTGTCGATCAGCGCCGTGATCTCCTTGCCCGCCTGGGCGATCGCCGCCGCGACCAATTCGTCCTTGCCGCCGGGGAAGTGGAAGTACAACGACCCACGCGGCGCGCCGCTGGCCGCGAGGATCTGATTGAGCCCCGCACCGTAATAGCCGTGCCGCTCCACCAGCGTGCGGGCCGCGTCGACGAGTTTGCCGCGGGTTTCGGTGCCTTTGACGCCCATGCGTCGACTGTAGACCGGTCTTCATATTTTTGCCAGAGGGTGACTGAGGACGCCCGCCTACCAGGTGGTAGCGGGGGTGGAAATCGCGCGCACTAAGCTGTTCGGCGGTAATTGCCGACCCCATTCCCCAGGAGTACTCCACGTGAGCCAAGCAGGCCGTCCTGTAGTTCTGATCGCCGACAAGCTCGCCCAGTCGACCGTCGACGCGCTCGGTGACGGTGTCGAGGTCCGGTGGGTCGACGGACCCGACCGCCCGGCTCTGCTGGCCGCGGTGCCCGAGGCCGACGCGCTGCTCGTGCGCTCGGCGACCACGGTCGACGCCGAGGTCCTGGAGGCCGGGAAGAACCTGAAGATCGTCGCCCGCGCGGGCGTCGGCCTGGACAACGTCGACGTGCCCGCCGCCACAGAGCGCGGTGTCATGGTCGTGAACGCGCCCACCTCGAACATCCACACCGCCGCCGAGCACGCGGTCACCCTGCTGCTGGCCGCCGCCCGCCAGGTTCCCGCCGCCGACGCCACGCTGCGCGAGCGCACCTGGCAGCGCAGCAAGTTCAACGGCGTCGAGATCTTCGACAAGACCGTCGGCGTCATCGGCCTGGGCCGCATCGGCCAGCTGTTCGCCGCTCGCCTGGCCGCCTTCGAGACCAAGATCGTCGCCTACGACCCGTACGTGTCGCCCGCGCGCGCCGCGCAGCTCGGCATCGAGCTGCTGACCCTCGACGAGCTGCTCGAGCGCGCCGACCTGATCTCGATCCACCTGCCGAAGACCCCGGAGACCAAAGGCCTCATCGGCAAGGAGGCCATCGCCAAGACGAAGCCGGGCGTGATCATCGTCAACGCCGCCCGCGGTGGCCTGGTCGACGAGGCCGCCCTGGCCGAGGCGATCAAGTCCGGACACGTGCGCGCCGCCGGGCTGGACGTGTTCGAGACCGAGCCGTGCACCGACAGCCCGCTGTTCGATCTGCCGCAGGTCGTGGTGACCCCGCACCTGGGCGCCTCCACCTCCGAGGCCCAGGACCGCGCGGGCACCGACGTCGCCAAGTCGGTGCTGCTGGCGCTGGCGGGTGAGTTCGTTCCCGGCGCGGTGAACGTCACCGGCGGCACCGTCGGCGAAGAGGTCGCTCCCTGGCTGGACATCGTCCGCAAGCAGGGCGCCCTGCTCGGCGCGCTGTCCAACGAACTGCCGGTCAGCGTGGAGATCCAGGTGCGCGGCGAGCTGGCCGCCCAGGAGGTCGGCGTGCTGGAGCTGTCCGCGTTGCGCGGCATCTTCTCCGCGCTGGTCGAAGACCAGGTCACCTTCGTCAACGCGCCCGCGCTGGCCAAGGACCGCGGGATCACCGCCGAGGTCACCACGGCCTCGGAGAGCCCGAGCCACCGCAGCGTCGTCGACCTGCGCGCCGTGTTCGGCGACGGCAGCACCCTGAACGTGGCGGGCACGCTGACCGAGCCGCAGCTGGTGGAGAAGATCGTCAACATCAACGGCCGCAACTACGACATGCGCGCCGAGGGCCTCAACCTGGCCATCCTGAACTACGAGGACCGGCCGGGCGCGCTGGGCCGGATCGGCACCAAGCTCGGCGAGGCCGAGGTCGACATCCTGGCCGCGCAGCTGACCCAGGACGTCGACAAGGAAGGCGCCACCGTCGTGCTGCGCGTGGCCCGCGAGGTGCCCGCCGACGTGCAGGCCGCGATCGCCGAATCCGTCGGCGCGGCCAAGGTCGTCCAGGTCGACCTGTCCTGATCCGAGCGGGGCGCGATGCCCCGGCCGAAGCGGAATCGGCGCCGCGCGCGAAGCTCTCGTGCGCGGCGCCGGTCGCTCGGCACACGGATCGGTGCGAGTTCGCGGTGCGCCGCGTGCTCGCGCCCGGTGCTCGGCGATCCGGCCGCGCCGAGTACCGTGACGGTGCTGCGGTCACCCGGCCGGAATGTCGTGCGCACCCGACGGTCGCCTCTGGGCCGCATGATGCGGCGGCCGCGACCGGCAACATCGAACGGAGCATTTGTCATGAAGCTTGCTGTCATCCCGGGTGACGGGATCGGGCCCGAGGTCATCGCCGAGGCGCTCAAGGTGCTCGACGTGGTCGTGCCCGGCGTCGAGAAGACCGAGTACGACCTCGGTGCGCGCCGCTACCACGCGACCGGCGAGATCTTGCCGGACTCGGTGCTGCCCGAGCTGAAGCAGCACGACGCCATCCTGCTCGGGGCGATCGGCGACCCGTCGGTGCCCAGCGGCGTACTCGAACGCGGTCTGCTGCTGCGCACCCGGTTCGCGCTGGACCACCACGTGAACCTGCGGCCGTCCAAGCTGTTCCCCGGCGTGACCAGCCCGCTGGCGGGCAACCCCGACATCGACTTCGTGGTCGTGCGCGAGGGCACCGAGGGGCCCTACACCGGCACCGGCGGCGCGATCCGCGTGGACACCCCGCACGAGGTGGCGACCGAGGTCAGCACCAACACCCGCTTCGGCATCGAGCGCGTGGTGCGCTACGCCTTCGCCAAGGCGCAGGCCCGGCGCAAGCACCTGACGCTGGTGCACAAGAACAACGTGCTCACCTTCGCGGGCTCGCTCTGGCAGCGCACCGTGGACGAGGTCGGGGCCGAATTCCCCGACGTCACCACGGCCTACCAGCACATCGATGCCGCCACCATCCACATGGTCAACGACCCGGGCCGGTTCGACGTGATCGTCACCGACAACCTCTTCGGCGACATCATCACCGACCTCGCCGCGGCCGTGAGCGGCGGCATCGGCCTGGCCGCCAGCGGCAACATCGACGCGTCCGGGACGAACCCCAGCATGTTCGAGCCGGTGCACGGCAGCGCCCCCGACATCGCGGGCCAGTCCAAGGCCGACCCCACCGCCGCGATCCTCTCGGTCTCCCTGCTGCTCAACCACCTGGGCGACACCGAGGCGGCCACGCGCATCGAGTCGGCGGTCGCCAAGGACCTCGAGTCGCGCTCGGGAGCCGCGTCGACCGTGGAAATCGGCGACCGGATCGCCGCCACCCTCTGACCGGTTCCCCAGGAAGGCCCCGTTCCCCCATCGGAACGGGCCTTCCCGCATTCAGCCTCTGTACGCCTCTGCGCCTCGACCGCTGTCTCGGACAATCAGTGTCGTCAGTGTGAGACCGATCGCCGCGCGAAGCGGCCCCCGGCGAGAGCGTCTCGTGCCCTTGGGCGCCCTTCGGCCGGGGCGGGCGAGAGTTCGGGGCGCGGGCCTAGTCGGTGTCTCGCGGGACGAGGGGTACTGCCGCGACAGCCGTGACGGCGGCCAGCAGGAAGGCGGCGGGGAAGCCGCTCGCGGTGATCAGAGCGCCGAACACCGGCGGGACGGCGGCCATGGCCAGGTTCTGGCCGGTGTTCTGGATGCCCAGGCCCCGGCCGCTCCAGTACGGGCCCGCGATCTCGGCGACCGCGGTGAAGGCCAAACCGTTGTCGGAGACGGTGATCACGGACGCGGCGACCAGCAGCGGAATGGCCGCCCACCACCACTCCGTCCATGCGGTCAGCGCCAGCGCGGCCATCGAGAGCACGGCGGCCACGGCGACGGTGCGCAGCGGCCCCATCCGGCTGCCGACCCGATCCGACCACGCACCGGCGCCGATGCGGCCCAGCGCGCCGAGAATCTGGGTGATCGTCACCAGCGCGCCGGCGGCGGCCAGCGACCAGCCGATGTCGCGGTGCAGCCACAGCAGCGCGAAGGTCCACACCGTGCCCTGGGGGACGACCAGCAGCACCGAGACCAGATGGATGCGCCACAGCGTGGCATCGTCGCGATAGGGATTGGCGCGCAACGCCGGATCGGCGGCGGAACCGGCGGGGCGCGGCGGATCGACGATGCCTGCCAGGCACCCCACGGCCGCCACGCCCGCCATGAGCGCGGGAACGAGGATGGCCGCGGGCACGCCGTGGGCGGCGGCGACGGCCGGAATCGCCAGCGCGCCGACGCCGACGCCCAGCGGCTGCGCGGTTTGCCGGATCCCCATCGCCAGCCCGCGCCGGTGCGGCGGGAACCAGCCGACGATCACCCGGCCGCTGGCGCCATTGGTGCTCGCCGCCCCGACGCCGCCGAGGAACAGCAGCGCACCCAACCCGATGTCGTCGGTCGTGGTGGCCGCGGCGCATCCGGCCGCCAGCATCAGCAGCGGACCGCCGATCAGCACTTTGCGTTCGCCGATCCGGTCGACCAGGTAACCCCACGCGATCAGGGTGCACACCAAGCCGACGGTGGGCATGGCGACGAGCAGACCGGCCGTCGCCAGCGGCATGCCGCGATCGGTCAGCGCGGGCAGCAGGAACGGGACGCCGTGGATGAAGACCGCGCTGGAGGCCTGGGCGAACACACCGAGACCGAGCATGGACCAGCGCCGAACCTCGTCGATCTGCGTAACAATCGCCATCGGCCCACCTAGAATCTCATTATTTGGGATTATCTTCCCACTTTATGAACTGATTCGCTCACGGTACACCCCGGTGGCCGCTCGATTCGACCGCAGCGGCTGTCGGACTCCTCACAGCGCGGGCCCGGCCGCGTCCGGGTGGGATCCGACCACTCGGTCGGGCGCGTTCGGGCTGGTGACGGCGGGTCGATAGACTCCGGGCATGCGTCTAGGTCGAGTTGCCAGTCCCGATGGAGTCGCCTTCGTCAGCATCGAGGGTGACGGAAGCGACAGCGTGGCCAAGGAGATCGCGGAACACCCGTTCGGCACACCGACGTTCACCGGTCGGAGCTGGCCGCTGGCCGATGTGCGGCTGCTCGCGCCGATCCTGGCCAGCAAGGTGGTCTGCATCGGCAAGAACTACGCCGCCCACGCCGCCGAGATGGGCGGGCCCGCCCCCGCCGACCCGGTGATCTTCCTCAAGCCGAACACCGCGATCGTGGGTCCGAACGCCCCGATCATCCTGCCGCCCAGTTCATCTCAGGTCGACTACGAAGGGGAGCTGGCGATCGTCATCGGCCGCCCGTGTAAGGACGTGCCCGCCGCCCGCGCGCTGGACGTGGTGCTGGGTTACACCGCCGCCAACGACGTGACCGCCCGCGACCAGCAGCGCCACGACGGCCAGTGGACCAGGGGCAAGGGCTACGACACGTTCTGCCCGCTCGGCCCCTGGATCGAAACCTCCTTGGACCCTTCGGATCTGGAGATCGTCACCGAGCTCGACGGCGAGGTGCGCCAGCGCAGTCGTACTTCGCTTCTGCTGCACGACATTCCGAAGCTCATCGAGTGGGTCACCACCGTGATGACGCTGCTGCCCGGTGACGTCATCCTCACCGGCACCCCCGAGGGCGTCGGCCCGATGCGCGAGGGCCAGCAGGTGTCGGTGACCGTCGAGGGCATCGGAACCCTCACCAATCCCGTTGCCGCCAAACGCTGATCGAAAGAGAGCCATGACTGAAGTACGGGTCCGATTCTGCCCGTCACCGACCGGAACGCCGCACGTCGGCCTGATCCGGACGGCGCTGTTCAACTGGGCCTACGCCCGCCACCACGGTGGCACATTCGTCTTTCGGATCGAAGACACCGATGCCGCACGCGATTCCGAGGAATCCTACCGCGCGATTATCGACGCGCTGCGCTGGCTCGGGCTCACCTGGGACGAGGGGCCGGAGGTCGGCGGCCCTTACGAACCATATCGCCAGTCGTTGCGAAAAGATCTGCACCTGGACGTGGTTCGGCGTTTGCTGGAGGCCGGTGAGGCGTATGAATCGTTCTCCACGCCGGAGGAAGTCGAAGCTCGCCATCGCGCCGCCGGACGCGATCCGAAGCTCGGTTACGACAACTACGATCGTGATCTGACGCCCGAGCGGATCGAGGCGTACCGGGCCGAGGGCCGCCCTGCCGTTATCCGGCTGCGAATGCCCGACGAAGATCTGTCCTGGAACGATCTGGTGCGCGGCGAGACCACCTTCAAGGCGGGCAGCGTCCCGGACTTCGCGCTCACCCGGGGCAACGGCGATCCGCTGTACACCCTGGTCAACCCGGTCGACGACGCGCTGATGCGGATCACCCACGTGCTGCGCGGCGAGGACCTGCTCTCCTCGACGCCGCGCCAGCTCGCGCTGTACGCCGCGTTGCGCCGGATCGGGGTCGCCGATTTCACTCCCGAGTTCGGTCACCTGCCCTTCGTCATGGGTCAGGGCAACAAGAAGTTGTCCAAGCGTGATCCGGAGTCGAATCTTTTCGCCCACCGCGACCGCGGCTTCGTTCCTGAAGGTTTGCTGAATTATCTCGCGCTACTCGGCTGGGGACTGTCCGAGGACCGCGATGTTTTCTCCATGGCGGAGATGGTCGAGGCCTTCGATATCTCGAAAGTAAATTCGAATCCGGCCCGTTTCGACCAGAAGAAGGCGGACGCGCTCAACGCCGAGCACATCCGATTGCTGACGCCGGGTGATTTCGCCCACCGGCTGCGGGAGTATCTCACCGAACACGGGCATATCGGCGCGGAAATCGATGAGAAGGTGTTCGCCGAAGCGGCGGAACTCGTACAGACCAGGATCGTCGTGTTGTCCGACGCCTGGGAACTGTTGCGTTTCCTGTTCGCGCCCGCGGACGAGTTCGCCATAGATCCCGCCGCGGGTGCCAAGAATCTCGGTTCCGGCGCCGCCGAGGTATTGCAGTCCGCTATTACCGTGTTGGAGCCGTTGACCGACTGGACCGCCGAGGCGATCGAAGAGGCGCTGAAAAAGGCGCTGATCGATGATCTGGGTCTGAAACCGCGCAAGGCCTTCGCGCCGGTGCGGGTCGCGGTCACCGGGTCGCATATCAGCCCGCCGCTGTACGAATCGCTGGAACTGCTCGGCCGCGGCGTCACCCTGGACCGGTTGCGCTCGGCGTTGCACTGGAAGGAAGCGGGCCCGGACTCGTCGGAAGGCTGAAAACATGGCTTTGACCAGGCGATTTGTAGTTCACCCTCCCCCGTTTGGTACTCTTCTTCTCGGCCCGGAACACGGTCTCGAGTCATCCAGACGCGAGGCTGAACGCCTGGTCATTGGGGTATGGTGTAATTGGCAACACAGCTGATTCTGGTTCAGCCATTCTAGGTTCGAGTCCTGGTACCCCAGCGGAGTGGGTTGTTCGACTTCGGTTCGCGGCCGAAATCAATCAACACCTGGCGATTTGGTCGCCGGGCCTCGGCCGGTTAAGCTAGCCGAGCCTCCTGATCGAAAGATCACCACGGCGCTCCTCGTGACAGCGAGAAGCAGTCCTGGCCCCGTCGTCTAGCGGCCTAGGACGCCGCCCTCTCAAGGCGGTAGCGCGGGTTCGAATCCCGTCGGGGCTACGCGAATGAAGGTCCATGCTCATAGAGCATGGACCTTTCTCGTTTCATTGTGTCTTGTGGGGATGCACCCCCGACTCCCCGCTCGGAGAGCGCTTCGTCCCTGACCCCGGCGAGGCCGCCCCCCGCCTGCGAACTCTGGCCCATGGATCAACTCGGGCCCAAGAGCCAGGTATCCGCTGCGCTGCGACGGCAGCGTGGGTGCTGATCAGGCCAAGGCCCGAGATACGGCGCACCAGGTCGTAATTTTCGTGTGACCGAGCAGACCGGGCTCGCGGACACGGCGTGCGCCGGTGAGGCCGCGCTCATGGCTTGCACCGTACTCGAGGTCGAAGCGGAGTGCATTGCTCACGGTCGCGCGGTCCAGCAGTGAGCGGTGTGGCCCTCGCGCTCACGGACCTCGGCGATGGCCCGGACTCGCTCGGTAGGGCGCGTTGCCATGTGTCCTGGTTCCGCGACGCGACTGTTCGCGCTACCGCGGATATCGGGCTGCTGTGGGGCGCTTCGCTCGCACGACGCCTTCGCCGGTCCCGGATATCGCGCGGCCGGAGAAGCCGAGCGGGGGTGGTTCGCCGAGAACCGGGTGCCCCTCGACTCATCCGGCCCGAACCGGCGCAAAAGAAAGGCCCTCCAGCGATCTTGCCGGAGGGCCTTCGCCGTCTGCGCGGACTATCCGCTCTTGCGCCGGAATTCCCGCTTGTTGCCGACCGCGGTGTGCGGCGCGGACGCCTTGGACCGTCCGTCGAGGTGGTCTGCCGCGCGGGCGTTCTGCTGGCTCTTGCGCTCCAGTGCCTCCCGGAACTTGCGCTTCACCTCGTCGGCGCCATTGGACTTACCCGAATCCGCCATCGCTGCTCCTCGTCGTCGCGGTCGCGCAGCGCGTCCTCGCGGGCGGCGCTGCCCGGCCGATTCCTGTCGAACACCTCGACGCTAGCCTGTGTGGGGCGGTTGTGTCAGTTGGATTTCGGGCGCGTCGCGCGACCCGGGCGCGGGCGGGTCAGTCCAGCGCTCGCGCGGTACTGCCGCCGAGGGGCATGGCCGGGAGGCCGAGCTTGCGGTGATCCCAGCTGCGCGTGCGGTCGGGCACGACGCGTACAGCCACCCGCTTGTGCAGCATGGCCTCGACCATCGGCCGCACCTCCTCGCTGTAGGGGCCGGTGTAGCGCTCCCAGACGCTCACGCCGACGGCGAAGAGTTTCCCGGCGTCCTCGATGATCTCGGCGCGGCCCTCGATGGCCACGCCCCTGAGCTGGTCGTAGGTGTCGCCCGCCTCGACCATGCAGGTGACCCGGGGATCGCGGCGCAGGTTCACCGCCTTCTGCGACTTTGCCTTGGTCTCGAACCAGATCTCCCCGTCGATGAGCGCGTACCACATCGCGGTGAGGTGCGGCGTGCCCTTCGGGCCGATGGTCGCCAGCGTCGCGATCCGGCTGCGCTGCAAGAAATCGGTGATCTCGGTGTCGGACATCACGATCTGTGCCCGTTGGTTGACTCCCATGGGCCCACTGTAGAGAGCCCGATGTGAAACGCGTTACAGGCGCTTGTGCAGGGCCTCGGCCGCCGCGACCAGATCCGCCGCCCACCGGGCGCCCGGCCTGCGGCCCATCCGATCGATCGGCCCCGACACCGACACGGCCGCGACCACGGTGCCGCCAGCGTCGCGCACCGGCGCGGAAACGCTGGCCACGCCGGCCGCGCGCTCGGCCGCGCTCTGCGCCCACCCGCGCTTGCGCACCTCGGCCAGCGCGCGTTCACCGAACACCGCGTCCGTCAGGATGGTGCGCTGCAATTCCGGGTCGGCCCACGCCAGCAGCACTTTGGCCGCCGAACCCGCGGTGAGCGGCAGTCGGGCCCCGATCGGCACGGTGTCGCGCAGTCCGACGGGGGGTTCCAGCGCCGCGACGCAGACGCGGGCGTTGCCGTCGCGGCAGTAGAGCTGGACGCTCTCGCCGGTGATCTCGCGCAACCGGGGCAGGATGGCCGAGGCGGCCTCGAGCAGCGGGTCATCGGCGCTGGTCGCGAGCTCGGCAAGCGCCGGACCCGGCCGCCAGGTGCCGTTGCTGTCGCGAGCGAGCAGGCGGTGCACCTCCAGGCCGACGGCCAATCGGTGTGCGGTGGCGCGGGGCAGGCCGGTGCGCGCGCAGAGCTCGTTGAGACCCGAGGGATGCTCGGCTACGGCGTACAGGACCGCCACTGCTTTGTCGAGGACGCCGATGCCGCTATGCTGTCTCATAGAACGATACTAGCGTCTCGAATGTTGAGAAATCCACCTTCACCGGTACGTGCCCTCAGCGTTCGGACCAGGCGCAGCTATCCCAACTCGTGCAACCGTCGCCGCGTCGGAGTCCAGATCGCGGAACGGCTGCTTCGTCCGAAAGGTGATCGACAATGGCCGAACCGCGCACGCTGGCCGAGAAGGTATGGGAACAGCATGTCGTCGCTCGCGGGGAGGGTGCGGGCGCCTCGCGCGAACCGGACCTGATCTACATCGACCTGCATCTCGTCCACGAGGTGACCAGTCCGCAGGCCTTCGACGGGCTGCGCGCCGCGGGCAGGCCGGTGCGGCGGCCGGATCTCACCATCGCGACCGAGGACCACAATGTCCCGACGATCGATATCGACAAGCCGATCGCCGACCCGGTTTCGCGCACCCAGGTGGAGACGCTGCGGCGCAACTGCGCGGAATTCGGTGTGCGGCTGCACCCGATGGGCGACCTCGATCAGGGCATCGTGCACGTGGTCGGGCCGCAGCTCGGCCTGACCCAGCCGGGCATGACCGTGGTCTGCGGCGACAGCCACACCTCGACGCACGGCGCGTTCGGGGCGCTGGCGATGGGCATCGGTACCTCCGAGGTCGAGCATGTGCTTGCCACCCAGACCCTCTCGCTGCGCCCGTTCAAGACGATGGCGATCACGGTGGACGGCGCCATGCCCCCCGGCGTGACGAGCAAGGACCTGATCCTGGCCGTCATCGCGAAGATCGGCACCGGCGGCGGCCAGGGCTATGTCCTGGAGTACCGCGGCGAGGCGATCCGGGCCATGTCGATGGAGGCCCGAATGACGATCTGCAACATGTCCATCGAGGCGGGCGCGCGGGCGGGCATGATCGCCCCGGACGAAACGACCTATGAATTCCTCAAAGGACGGCCGCACGCCCCGCAGGGAGCCGATTGGGACGCGGCGGTGGCCGCCTGGGAGGCGCTGAAGACCGACGAGGGTGCCGTTTTCGATGCCGAGGTGCACCTCGACGCCACCGAGCTGACCCCGTTCGTCACCTGGGGCACCAACCCGGGCCAGGGCGCCCCGCTGGGCGAGACGGTGCCCGACCCCACCGCCTTCGCCGACGAGGCGGCCCGCGAGTCCGCGGAGAAAGCTCTGCGTTACATGGACTTGGAGCCGGGTACTCCGCTTCGACAAGTACCGATCGACACCGTATTCGTCGGTTCGTGCACCAACGGACGCATTGAGGATTTGCGTGCGGTGGCCGGGATTTTGAAGGGACGTCATGTCGCCGACGGCGTGCGAATGCTGGTTGTACCGGGGTCGATGCGGGTTCGCGCACAGGCGGAAAAAGAAGGACTCGGCGAGATTTTCACCGCGGCGGGCGCCGAATGGCGGCAAGCGGGCTGCTCAATGTGCCTGGGAATGAATCCGGACCAGCTCGAGCCCGGCCAGCGTTGCGCGTCCACCTCGAACCGCAACTTCGAGGGCAGGCAGGGTAAAGGCGGCCGTACACACCTCGTTTCCCCCCTCGTAGCGGCCGCGACAGCGGTCCGCGGAACGCTGTCGTCGCCTACGGATCTGGACTGACCGCCCCCGATTCCCTCGAACAAACCCAGGAGATTCGTAATGGAAGCCTTCACTGTGCACAAGGGCATCGGAGTGCCGCTGCGCCGCTCCAATGTCGATACCGATCAGATCATCCCGGCGGTCTACCTCAAGCGGGTCACGCGGACCGGATTCGAAGACGGCTTGTTCGCCGCATGGCGGTCGGATCCGGACTTCATTCTGAACATCGCGCCTTACAACAGCGGTAGTGTGCTGGTGGCGGGTCCGGATTTCGGTACCGGGTCGTCTCGTGAGCACGCTGTTTGGGCGCTGGCGGACTACGGCTTTCGGGTGGTCATCTCATCCCGGTTCGCCGACATCTTCCGCGGCAATGCGGGCAAGGGCGGTGTGCTCGCCGCTCAGATGTCACAGAACGATGTCGAAATGCTCTGGAAGTTGCTCGAGGAACAGCCCGGCTTGGAATTGGTTGTGGATCTCGGGGCGCGCACGGTGACGGCCGGAACCGTCGTGTTGCCGTTCGATATTGATGACTACACCAGGTGGCGTCTGCTGGAGGGATTGGATGACATCGGGCTGACGCTGCGCCAGGAGGACGCGATCACCCGGTTCGAAAAGGCAAGGCCAACATGGAAACCCACTACCCTTCCAGCACATATTTCGCAGACGTAATCACCCCGATCGGTTAGCTGGACAGCCGGAGTTGCGGTAGCTGGACGTGTGCTAAACCACATGAATTTTGGCGTGGCACATAGACTCTTGCCCAAAGTGGGTTTACCGTGGTACCTAGTCGGTCCGACGACGGGCCATTAGTCTGCGGAGGATTCAATGAACAAGGCGGAACTGATCGACGTTCTGACCGAAAAGTTGGGTACGGACAGGCGCACGGCCACCGCGGCAGTCGAGCATGTGGTCGACACCATCGTGCGCGCGGTGCACAAGGGTCAGAGCGTCACTATCACCGGTTTCGGTGTGTTCGAACAGCGTAAGCGCGCGGCTCGCGTCGCACGGAACCCGCGTACCGGCGAAACCGTCAAGGTCAAGCCCACTTCGGTGCCCGCGTTCCGCCCCGGCGCTCAGTTCAAGGCGGTGATCGCGGGTAAGCAGAAACTGGCCGCGACCGGGCCCGCCGTCAAGCGTGGGGTGAATGCGCCGGTGGCCGCGAAGAAGGCGGCGGCGAAGAAGACGGCGGCGAAGAAGACCGCCGCCAAGAAGTCGACGCCGACCAAGGCTCCGGCCAAGAGCACGGCCCGTAAGGCCGCCGCCAAGGCCCCGGCGAAGACCACCGCGCGCAAGACGACCGCTACCAAGACCGCTGCGAAGAAGGCGCCCGCGAAGAAGACCGCGGTCGCGAAGAAGGCTCCGGCCAAGAAGACCGCCACCAAGGCCACGGCGGCCAAGAAGACCACCACCGCCGCCAAGAAGACCCCAGCGAAGAAGACCGCGGCCAAGAAGGCCTCGGCTCGCGGAACCCGCTGATCTCGAGCCACCGCCGGATCGGCGCTGAATGCGCGGCCCCACCACCGGGCCCATTCGCCTCAACGTCGAGACGGCCCCGGGAGACACCCGGGGCCGTTTTCGGCTGTCCGCCTACCGTGGCCTCATCCTCGCGGCGCCGTTGTCGTCATCGGCGCCCGCCGACCCGCGCGGTGACGGGGAAGTTGCCGTCGTATCAGGACTCCGCGTCGTAGGCTGACAGCGATCGATCCAGATGGTCGGCGGCCACCAGGCGGTGGCCGACGAACGACAGCACCCACACACTGCCCTTGCGATTGCGCGCCGACGGCAGCGCGATCCCGTCGCGTTCGGCCAACCAGCCCAGCAGATCCGGGATCACCTTGCCCTGACTGCAGACGACGCGAACGGCCTTGTCCGACACCAGGGCTCGAAGACATTCCCGGGCCTTGTCCGGGTGTTCGGCGTACCCGGTCTCGGAAAACACCGGCTCCTCGATGATTTCGGCGCCGAGCTTCTCCGCCAGCGGCGCCACGGTCTGCACGCAACGCAGGGGAGGAGCCGAATAGACCTGAGATGCGCCGAATGCCAAGAGATTCGGCGTGAGCGCGCGCGCCTGCGTCTCACCCTCGCGGTCGAGCGGACGCTGCTCGTCGGGACCGCTGTAGCGGTCCCTGCGGCCGGCTTTGGCATGCCGGACCAGAAGGAGGGTGTCGGTGCGCGCGGGCAGCCGGGTGAAGGCGCGCACCACTTGCCGATCCATCGGATACGACAACTGGTCCATCACCCGATCCAGCGGGTGCCAGCTGAGCACGTCCACTTCGGAGTTGGCGGTGAACTCCCCGCCCGCCTGCTCGGCGGCCCAGTAGTCGACCCGCTTGAGCTTGCGATGGCCCGGAATCGGATAGGTCACGTGGCCGAGGTAGCGGCCGAGCCTGCACTCCAGCCCGGTCTCCTCGTGCACCTCGCGAACCGCGGCCATCACCGGGGTCTCACCGGGGTCGAGTTTGCCCTTCGGCAGCGACCAATCCTCGTACTTGGGGCGGTGGACGAGCGCGATCTCGATCGTCCCCGCCGATGATTCACGCCACAGCACCGCACCGGCGGCGTAGATATTGGCAGTCACCCGGGGATCCCAGATCGGGCCCCCCTCCTGCTCGAACCCCGTTTTGGCGTTCACTGCTGTTCTGGCCTCCGCAGCCGCATCAAGAACTCCTGATGATCTCTGATCTTGTCCCCGTCGCCGGACGCCCCCGGCGATGCCCGCCAGGTGCCGTCCGGTTGCAACACCCAGCAGCGCGTGGTCGGCGACAGCGCGGAGTCGAACACCCCGTGCAGTTGCTCGGTCAGCCGCGGATCCTTCACCTGCGCCATCACCTCGACCCGCCGATCCAGGTTGCGGTGCATCATGTCGGCGCTGCCGATCCAGTACTCGTCCTGCGCCTGGAAGTGCAGGACGCGGGAATGCTCCAAGAACCGGCCGAGGATGGAGCGGACTTCGATGTTCTCGCTCATACCGGCCACGCCGGGGCGCAGCCCGCAGATGCCGCGCACCACGATCCGCACCGGCACGCCCGCCTGCGAGGCCCGGTACAGCGCGTCGATGATCTCCTCGTCGACGATCGCGTTGGCCTTGATCAGGATCCGGGCATCCTGGCCCTGACTCGCCAGCTCGGTCTCGCGCTGGATGCGCTCGATGATTCCCGAGCGCACGCCGTGCGGGGCGACCAGCAGATTGCGGTAATTCTCTTTTCGCGAGTAACCGGTCAGCGAATTGAACAGGTCGGTCAGGTCGGCGCCGATTTCCGGTGCCGCGGTGAGCAATCCGACGTCCTCGTAGAGGCGTGCGGTCTTCGGGTTGTAGTTGCCGGTCCCGATGTGGCAGTAGCGGCGGATGGTCGCGCCCTCGCGGCGCACCACCAGGCAGGTCTTACAGTGCGTCTTCAGGCCGATCAGGCCGTACACCACGTGCACGCCGGCCTGTTCCAGCGCGCGGGCCCATTTGATGTTGGCCTGCTCGTCGAAGCGCGCCTTGATCTCCACCAGGGCGACCACCTGCTTGCCCGCCTCGGCCGCGTCGATGAGCGCGTTGACGATCGGGGAGTCGCCGGAGGTGCGGTAGAGGGTCTGCTTGATGGCCAGCACCTGCGGATCGGCGGCGGCCTGTTCGATGAAACGCTGCACGCTGGTGGAGAACGAGTCGTACGGATGGTGCACGAGCACGTCGCCCTCGCGCAGCGCGGCGAAGACGTTGCGCGGCGTCTCGCGCTCGCCGAACGCGGGCGGTGTCGCGGGGACGTAGGGGGTGTCCTTCAGATTCGGCCGGTCCACGCCGTACACCTGCCAGAGGCAGGACAGGTCGAGCAGGCCGGGCACCTCGATGACGTCGCCGGGGTCCACGTCCAACTCCCGCAGGAGCAGATCGAGCATGTGCTCGGTCATGTCGTCGGACACCTCTAGTCGCACCGGCGAACCGAACCGCCGCCGGGCCAGCTCGCGCTCCAGCGCCTGCAGCAGGTCCTCGTCGCGATCCTCGTCGACCTCGAAGTCGGCGTTGCGGGTGATCCGGAACGAGTGGTGCTCGACCACCTCCATGCCGGGGAACAGCAGATCCAGGTGCGCGGCGATGAGCGCTTCCATCGGCAGGAAAGCGGCGATCGGGGAGCCGGATTCGGTGCGGCGCACGCGGACGAACCGGTCGACGTTGTCGGGCACCTTGACACGGGCGAAGTGCTCGCCGCCGGTCGAGTAATCCTTCACCGTCACCGCGAGGTTGAGACTCAGCCCGCTGATATAAGGGAAGGGATGGGCCGGGTCCACCGCGAGCGGGGTGAGGACCGGGAACACCTGATCCTGGAAGTAACCCGAGAGGCGCTGGCGCTCGCTGTCGTCCAGGTCGCTCCAGTCGATGATCGCGATGCCCTCGGCCGTCAGCGCGGGCAGCACGCTATCGAGGAAGACGCGGGCATGCCGGACGGCGATCTCCTGCGCACGCGCGGCGATCAGTTCCAACTGCTCGCCGGGAGACCGGCCGTCGGCCGAGCGCACCAGCAGGCCGGTCTCGGCGCGGCGTTTGAGTCCCGCGACCCGCACCATGTAGAACTCGTCGAGATTCGACGCGAAGATCGCCAGGAACTTCGCACGCTCCAGCAACGGGAGCGACGCGTCCTCGGCGAGGGCGAGCACGCGGGCGTTGAAGTCCAGCCAGCTCAATTCACGATTGAGGTAGCGATCGCGTGGCAACCGCGCAACCGACTCGTCGGCGGACAGGGGTGTCGCCGCCGGCGGTGGGGTGGGAAGCAACGGCTGCTGCTTGACGGTTTCCGTATCGCTCACGCCAACGATCATCCCCTACCGGAGAGCACCCGCGCATCCCGCGAGCGCGATCGACGTGTGTCTCACACCACCATGGCGACCGGCTAGCACACGTGTGGAACGGGTTCGTGAACGCCGCCCGGCCAGCCGATGTCGTGCAGGACAGCACGGGTCGCGTTTCCGGCCCCGAGCGCCACCGCGCGGTCCAAGTCGGCGGCGGTGTCGACGTCCAGGCGCAGCCCCGGCCAGTCCCCGGTGAGATCGACCGCCCCCGCCTCGATATGGCTGCGCGCCGAACCGGGGCCGAAGCGGGGATCGAGGGCGGCGACCGGGTCGCGAACCACGAGCGCGGCGGTGCCGCTGCCCTCGTGGTCGACCACGATCGAGCGCAGTCCGCGCGGGGCGGCGGCGAGCATGTCCGAGAGCTCTTCCGGACGCAGCGCGGGCAGATCGGCTTGCAGCGCGAGCAGATCGATCGGCCCGTGCGCACCACGCAACGCGGCGGCGGTGGCGGCCAGCGCGGTGTTCAGCCCGCCGGCCTGCGGTCCGCGCGGTTCCGGATGGACGTCGGCGCCCAGCGCGCGGGCCAGGCCTGCCACCTCGGGGTCCGGCGTGACCACGGTGACCGACACGACCTCCCCGACCGCCGCGGTGGCGGTCACGGTGTCGGCGAGCATGGCCAGCACAAGGCGTGCCCGGTGCTCCGGGCGCAGCCGGTCGGCCAGTCGGCTCTTGGCCTGATCGAGGCTCTTGACCGCGATCACGGCATGCACGGCGTGCGGGCGCATGCGAGCAATCCTTCCATGGCATATTGGGCTGATGACGAGGGTGGCAGTGCTGGGCGCGGGATCGTGGGGCACCGCGTTCGCGAAGGTGTTGGCGGACGCGGGAACCGAGGTCACGATCTGGGCCAGGCGGCCCGAGGTCGCCGCGGCGCTGGCCTCCGAACATCGCAATCCCGATTACCTGTCGGATATTCCGCTGCCGCCGATCGCGGCGACCCACGACCCGGCGGTGGCGCTGGACGGAGCCGACATCGTCGTGCTGGCGGTGCCGTCGCAGTCGCTGCGCGCGAACCTCGCCGCGTGGAAGGGACTGATCGAGGCCGACGCCACCCTGCTGAGCCTGGCGAAAGGGATCGAGACCGGGACGCTGCTGCGGATGAGCGAGGTGATCGAGGAGGTCACCGAGGCGGATCCGAGCCGGATCGCGGTGCTGTCCGGGCCGAACCTGGCGCGCGAGATCGCGGTCGGCCAGCCCGCCGCGACCGTGATCGCCTGCTCGGACAACGACCGCGCCGTGGCGGTGCAGCACGCCAGCGCGACCGGATACTTCCGGCCCTACACCAACACCGACGTGGTCGGTTGCGAGATCGGCGGCGCCTGCAAGAACGTCATCGCGCTGGCCTGCGGGATCGCGTCCGGAATGGGCCTGGGCGACAACTCGATCGCCAGCCTGATCACCCGCGGTCTGGCCGAGATCATCCGGCTCGGGGTGGCCCTCGGCGCCGAGCCGGTGACGCTGGCGGGCCTGGCCGGAGTCGGTGACCTGGTCGCCACCTGCACCTCCCCGCTGTCGCGCAACCGGTCGTTCGGCCATGTGCTCGGCGCGGGCGGGTCCATGGAGGCCGCGCAGTCGGCCACTCATGGCCAAGTCGCCGAGGGTGTGAAGTCCTGCACATCGGTGCGCGCGCTGGCCGAACGGCAGGGCGTGGAGATGCCGCTGACCACCGCCGTGCATCAGGTCTGCCATGAAGGACTCTCCGTGCGCGAAGCGGTCGGCAACCTGCTCGGGCGGCGGATGAAGCCGGAGTGATTCCGGCTCCGCCCCGCGTGCACGGAGGCCGGAGTGTCCGGGACGGTCAGCGGTGGGAGCGGACACCGAAACGGGTACGGTTCGGAGCATGACGAACCGGATCAGGGTGGCAGTGGTCTTCGGCGGGCGCAGCAACGAGCACGCCGTGTCCTGCGTATCGGCCGGTAGCGTGCTGCGTCATCTGGACCCGGAGAAGTACGAGGCCGTGCCGATCGGCATCACCACCGAGGGCCGCTGGGTGCTCGGCGGTGCGGAGGTGGCCGCGCTCGGCATCCACGATCGCGCCCTGCCCTCGGTGGACGCCGCGGGCACGGCACTCACTCTCGCCGCCGACCCGAGCCGCTCGGGGGCGCTGATCGCGCTCGACGATCCGAGTGCCGCGCTCGGCGCGGTCGACGTGGTCTTCCCGATCCTGCACGGACCGTTCGGTGAGGACGGCACATTGCAAGGAATGCTGGAACTCGCCGGAGTTCCCTATGTCGGCCCCGGTGTGCTGGCCAGCGCGGCGGGCATGGACAAAGAGTTCACCAAGAAGCTGCTCGCGGCCGAGGGACTGCCGGTCGGCACCCAGGTGGTGCTGCGGCCCGGCACCGCGACGGTCGCCGAGGAGGACCGGGTGCGCCTCGGCCTGCCGGTGTTCGTCAAGCCCGCGCGCGGCGGTTCGTCGATCGGCATCACCCGCGTCGGCGACTGGAACGACCTGGATGCCGCCATCGCGGCGGCGCGCAAGCACGACCCGAAGGTGATCGTCGAAGCGGGCATCGTCGGACGCGAAGTGGAATGCGGGGTCCTGGAATTCCCGGACGGCCGGGTCGCGGCGAGCGTGGTCGCGGAGATCCGGATGCCGGAGACCGGCACCGTCGCCGACGCGCCCGCCTTCTACGACTTCGACACCAAGTACCTCGACGACGTCTGCGAATTCGACGTCCCCGCCAAGCTGGACGACGAGGTCTCCGACCAGATCCGGGAACTGGCCGTGCGAGCCTTCCGAGCCCTGGACTGCCAGGGCCTCGCGCGGGTCGATTTCTTCGTCACCGAGCAGGGACCGGTGATCAACGAGATCAACACGATGCCCGGATTCACCGCCATCTCCATGTACCCGCGCATGTGGGAGGCCACCGGCGTCGACTTCGCCGCCCTGATCTCCTCGCTCATCGACACCGCGCTCGCCCGCGGCACCGGCCTGCGTTGAGCCCACTGCCCTCGCAACTCGGTCCCACTCCGATTCGCGTTCGGGTCTGATCGCTTGTCGGCTGTGCCTCGGTGTGTGCGCCACGGGACGAGTGGCCCGCTCGAGCCTTCGCGGACGGATAGGCGCACGGTGCTCGCCGTCAGTTGGGCAGCGGTCCCGGGTCGATGGGCTGGGCCGGGAGGTGGGCGGTGATGGTGTCGGAGACTTCTTGCAGCGGCGTGGGGCCCGAGCCGTCGGGGACGGTGAGAGCGACGTAGGTCCCCCGGTCGACGGCGAACCAGGTGCTCGCCGCGGCGGCCTGGTCGCGGACCTCGAACCACTGCACGCCGTCGACGATCTGCAGCGGCGAGGCGCGGTTGAATTCCAGCGGCCGATCCAATCCGCAGCGCAGGACGATGGCGTCGCCGCCTTCGGTGCGCTGCCAGGCGCGGGTGGCGGGCGGGGCGGGCTCGACCAGGGTCGATTTGGTGTACTCACCCAGGTTCGCGGGCAGGGCGGGCAGCAACTCGGCGCAGGCCGGACCCTCCGCCGCCGGGGCCGGGACGGGGCCGAGCACCAGCGGTTCACGCTCGACGGGCGCGTGGCGCGCGAGCACGGCGGCCACGATCACGGCGACGACCAGCACGACCGGAAGCGCCACGGCGGTGGCGATGAGCGCGGGCGAGTACTGGTGCGCGGGGGCCGGCGCCAGCGGGTTGTCCGGTTCGCTCGCTGCTGCGGAGTCTTCGGCGTCGCTCTCGTCTGCTGCTGCGGAATTTCCGATGTCGCTCTCGACTGCGGGGGCGGCCGAGTCCTCGGCGTCGCTGTCCCCGGTGCCGTTGTCCGGTGTCGCGGCGTCGGCGCTACCCACCGCATCGTCCGGGTGCCCGGACTCGCGGGATTCGGTAGCGGCTTGCGGGTGTTCGTCCCGCTGCTGCGAATCGCGGTCCGGCGAATCCGCCGCCATGGTCACCGATCCTTTCTGGTGCGCGTCGCCCTGGTCGGCAGCCGCGCAGCGGTGGACCGGGCCGGAAGTACTCGAATGCCTCCGAAAGGGTACCGTCGGGCTCGTTCCAGCAAGCACCGCGCCGGAGAGGATCGGTCATCAGCGCCAGCAGGGCCCCGAGGACAGTGCGTGAACTGGGGGAGTTCGCGCTGATCGACCGCATCAACGTGGGCCGGGTGCAGGCGCCGGGTGTGCTGCTCGGCCCCGGCGACGACGCGGCGCTGATCGCGGCTCCGGACGGCCGGTTCGTGGTGACCACCGACATGCTCGTGCAGGACCGGCATTTTCGGCTGGACTGGTCCAGTCCCGAGGACGTGGGCCGCAAAGCGATCGCGCAGAACGCCGCCGACGTGGTCGCCATGGGCGCCACGCCGACCGCGTTCGTCGTCGCGCTCGGCTGCCCCGCCGACACCCCGCTCGCGGTGGTCGACGGACTCGCCGACGGAATGTGGGCCGAGGCGGCCAGGGCGGGGGCGTCCATCGCGGGCGGCGACCTGGTCCGCAGCCGGGAACTGGTCGTCTCCGTCACCGCATTCGGCGATCCGGGTGGTGGCGCGCCGATCACCAGAGCGGGTGCGCGCGTGGGGGATGTCGTCGCGGTGGCGGGCCGGCTCGGCTGGTCCGCCGCGGGCCTGGCCGCCTTCACCGCCGAGGTGACCGGCCCCGAGGTCGCCGAAGCGCTTGCCGCGCACCGGGTCCCGCAGCCGCCGTACGCCCTCGTCCTGGACGCACTGCGCGGTGGTTCTCCCGGGGAATCGGAACTTGCTGCAACTGAGCTTTTTTCGGCTCGCACCGCATCCGCGCGGGAATCCGCGACCGTCTCGCTCGAAGCCCGAGACCCGGAATCGTCGTCCCGGCCCGTGCCGCTCGGTGCCGAACCGGAAACGCGCACCGTGTCCGGAGGTCCAGCGCCGGGCGCGTCCGGCCTCGGGCTGCACGCGCTGACCGACGTGTCCGACGGGTTGCTCGCGGATCTGGGGCACATCGCATCGGCCTCGGGCGTGGCCATCGACCTGGATTCGGCCGCCCTGCGCGACCCGGCGCTGGAGCTTGTCGCCGCTCGGCTGGACGCCGATGCGGCGCAATGGATCCTGACCGGCGGTGAGGATCATGCCTTCGCGGGCGCGTGGGCGCCGGGCCGCGCGCTCCCACCCGGATGGGTCGTGATCGGGCGAGTCGTGGCCGGTCGCGGGCTTACCGTCGACGGCGTCGCGCAGACGGGCGGCGGTGGGTGGGAATCGTTCCGTGGGGCGGAATCGCCGTCCGGCGGCGAGCCACGCTAAGTTGTGCGGTCATGGGCGCGAAACCACTGTCGGAAATCATGGATCCGGGCTGGGCGAAGGCACTCGAGCCGGTGGCGGATCGGATTTCCGCCATGGGCGAATTCCTTCGTGCCGAGAACGCCGCGGGCCGTGGCTACCTACCGTCCGGTGAGAACGTCCTGCGCGCCTTCCAGCGTCCGTTCGACGCGGTGCGCGTGCTCGTGGTCGGCCAGGATCCCTACCCGACGCCCGGCCACCCGATGGGGCTGAGTTTCTCCGTGGCGCCGGATGTTTCGCCGATTCCGCGCAGCCTGGCCAATATCTTCGCCGAATACAGCAAGGATCTCGGCCATCCCGCGCCCTCCTGCGGCGATCTGAGCCCATGGTCGGACCAGGGTGTGCTGATGCTGAACCGCGTGCTCACCGTATCGCCGGGTAAGCCCGCTTCGCACCGGGGCAAGGGCTGGGAGGAGGTCACCGATCAGGCGATCCGCTCCCTGGTCGCCAGGGACGAGCCGTTGGTGGCGATCCTGTGGGGCCGCGACGCGGCGACGCTGAAGCCGCTGCTGGCCGAAGCCGAGGTCCCGTACATCGAGTCCGCGCATCCGTCGCCGCTGTCGGCGTCTCGTGGGTTCTTCGGTTCCCGCCCCTTCTCTCGAGTGAACGAACTACTCGACGAACTGGGTGCCGAACCGGTTGACTGGCGCCTGCCCTGAATCGGGCGTCTGTGTGTGATCGACCGAGAGTTAACAAGTGAGGAGCTGTTCCATGCACAACACCACCGTTCGCGGCGCGCTGCGCGGCACCACCGCGACCTTGGCCTTCTGTGCCGCTTTGACCAGCGGCGCGGCCGTCGCGGGAGCGGCGCCCCTGCGGCTCGAGCCCGCCACGGAGACCGCGACGGCTCCGGTCGCCGAGGAATACACCTCCAGCGGCTCCTCCACCCTGTCCGCGTCGGTGAACGCCAAGATCGCGTGCCTGTTCTTCGTGGGCAATCTCGGCTGCTGAACCCTCGATTCGCCGGGTTCGCGCCGGCGCGGAACAGCGTTGTGCGATCCTACAGATCGTGAGTAATGCGAACAATCTTCTCGAACCGTCCCGGCTCCGGCTGCGCGGTTCGGGCGGAATCGAGCTGGCCGCCGATCGGTTCGGCCCGGTCGACGGCCCGCTCGTCGTCTTCTTGCACGGTGGCGGGCAAACCCGGCATTCGTGGAAGAAGACCGGCGCCCGGCTGGGCGCGTCGGGGATGCGGGTCGTCACGGTCGACGCCCGCGGCCACGGCGACAGCCAGTGGGCGCCGGATCGCGACTACCGGCGCCAGACCATGGTCGACGACCTGTTGCTGGTGCTGGAACAGCTGGGCGCCCCCGCGGTGGTCGTCGGGGCCAGCATGGGCGGAATCACCGGGCTGCTCGCCACCGCGCGGGCCGGTGGAGCGGCGATCAGCGCCCTGGTGCTCGTCGACATCGTGACCCGGCCCGAGCCGGAAGGGGTCGCCCGGGTGATCGACTTCCTCGGCAAGCATCGCGATGGCTTCGACAGCATCGAACAGGCGGCCGACGCGGTCGCCGAGTACCTGCCGCACCGCCCGCGGCCGAAGAGCACCGAAGGCCTGCTGCGCAATCTGCGCGAGCGTGACGGTCGCTGGTACTGGCACTGGGATCCCGAGATGCTCCGCGACCGGCCGGAGGACCCGTCCGCGATGATCGAGCCGATGGAGGACGCCGCGCGGGCGCTGCGCATCCCGGTGCTGCTGGTCCGCGGCATGCGCTCGGACGTGGTGAGCGCAGAAGGAGCCGAGGCGTTCCAGCGGCTGGTGCCGCACGCCCAGCTCGTGGAGATCGGCGGCGCCGCACACACCGCGGCCGGTGACGACAACGACTCGTTCACCGACGCGGTGGCGAAATTCGTCCTCTCGACCCTCGAGTGACGACCGATCAGGCCCGTCCGGCGTAGTCGGGCTTGCGCTTGGCGACGAAGGCGTCGACGCCCTCGCGTCCGGCGGGGGAACTCGCGGCCGCGGCGATTCCGTCGCGCTCGCTGTCGAGCTGATCGCTCAGCGTCGCGGTATCCGACTGCCGCAGCAGCGTTTTGATGCTCGCGTGGGTGGAACGCGGTCCGGCGGCGATGGTGCGTGCGAGGCGCTGTGCCTCCTCGGCGATCTCGCCGTCGGGGACCAGCCTGCTCAGTACGCCGAGGCGCACCGCCTCGTCGGCGTCCAAGACGGCGTCGGTGAGCAGGATCTCGCGGGCGCGCGCCCGCCCGACGACGCGCGGCAGCGTCCAGGACATGCCGCCGTCAGGGCTCAGGCCGATGCCCGGATACGCCGGGCGCAGCTTGGTGCCGGGTCCGCCGAGGGCTATGTCGGCCAGGCAGACCAGGCTCATGCCCGCCCCGGCCGCCCAGCCCTGGACCGCGGCCACCACCGGGACCGTGACCGCGTCCAGCGCGCGGACGAATTCGTGCAGGTCGGTGGCCAGACCGTGGATGTGCGCCGAGCGATCCCGCGCGGCGGCGAAGCCGCGCACGTCGCCGCCCGCGCAGAAGTTGGCACCGGTGCCCCGCAGCAGCACCGCGCCCACCTCGGAACCGAGCGAGTGCAGTGCGGCGGTGCCCGCGTTGATGCCCGCGAAGTCCATGGACGTGCCGTTGGCGGAGGTGGCGATGGTGATCTGGAGGACGCCGTCGACGGTTGTCACGTACCCTGCTTGCTCGCTGGAGTTCATGATCTGCACCTTAACGGGCACGGTAGGACACGTCCGTGGGTGGCCGACGCCGAGATGGGGTGCGCACCATGCGCACTTCCATCGCGGCGGTGAACGGCTCTACCTTGCGCGTGCCGTCGAGCACGAAACCGTGCTCGCGGTAGAACGCCTGGGCCCGTGCATTCCACTCGAACACCCACAGCGAGCACGGCGCGGCCGGATCGAGGGCGGCGCGGATCAGGTCGTCGGCGACTCCGCTGCCGTGCCAGCGGGACCGCACATAGAGGGCGTGCAGCTCGAGCGGGGTCACCGCGTCCGCGTCGCCAGGCGGGCCCGCGCTGGAGAATCCGATGACCAGGTCCTCGACGACCGCGACGTGTGTGCGGCCCGGATAGCGCACCCGGTCGCGCTCCCACAGCTCGGCCCGGCGCTCGATGTCGAACGCGTCGAGCACGTGCGTGGGCACCAGCCCCCGATGCGCCTCGCGCCAACAGGCGATGTGGCATTCGGCCAGGCTGTAGACGTATTCGGCGGTCAGCGGCCGGACCAGCCACGGATGCTCGGTCACCGCTGCCACGCTCGTCGGCAGACCGCAGTCACGACAACGCCCCGGACCACCCGATACGGGTGCCGGGGCGTGTGCCGACGGTATTGGTCAGCCGGGAAGCGGATCAGCCGCGGACGACCTTGCCCGCCTTCAGGCAGGAGGTGCACACGTTCATGCGGCGGGTGTTGCCCGGAGCGACCTGTGCACGCACGGTCTGGATGTTCGGGTTCCAACGACGGTTGGTGCGCCGGTGCGAGTGCGAGACCGACTTCCCGAAGCCGGGGCCCTTGGCGCAGACGTCGCAGACGGCAGCCATAGTCGCGAACTCCTTCATGTCAATGGTGGGGACCGCCGCCTTCGCGGTGCGACGCGTCCTCGTTGCAATGTCGAGTGTGCCCTGCCGACGGAGAGCCGACCAGCGCAGACCGGCGACGGCCACGCGAGGCAACCCTGCAAGGGTAGCTGTGCAGGCGCCGATCCACCAAACCGGTCCTCACGGACGAGTGCCGGATCCGTTGCCGGGCATCCCCAGTGTAGGAGCGCGGTCTTACCGGTCGTCTGTCGGGACCGCCCGCTAACCTGGCGGGCGGCGCGGGTGGGCAGGTGGCGGAAGGGAGTGAGGTGACGGTGTCCGGAGTGCGGGATGTAGTGGACGGCACGGCATTGCTGCGCTGGGGCCGCACCTGTCTCGCCGGCCTGGAACACCGGCGCGAGGAGATCAACGCACTCAATGTCTTTCCTGTCCCGGACGCGGATACCGGTACGAATCTGCTGGCCACCATGCGCGCCGCGGTGGAGGCGGGGGAGGCGGCGGCGAACGCGGACGGGAGCGCGGCCCGCGCCGTAGCCGTCGCCATGGCGCACGGCGCGACGGTAGGCGCCAGGGGCAACTCCGGGATCATCCTGTCCCAGGTGCTGCGTGGCGTCGCGGACGCGGTGGACGGTGGCCCGTTCACGGCCGACAGCCTGCGCGCCGCGCTGGCGAGGGCCTCCGAACTGGTCCGCGAAGCGCTGAGCGTGCCGATCGAAGGGACCATTCTCACCGTGCTGGACCGTGCGGCCGCGGCGGCCGCGCAGTGCCCGGACCAGGAGCTGGCGAACGTGGCGCTGGCGGCGGCCGACGGCGCGGCCAAGGCGCTCGGCGACACGCCGTTCCAATTGGGTGTGCTGCGTCGGGCCGGTGTCGTCGACGCGGGAGCCCGCGGCTTGGTGGTGCTGCTGGACAGCTTGGTCACCGTGACCCGGGGTGAGGCGCCCGCGCGACCGGAGTACCCACGGCCCGCGGTGGCGCGATCGGCGCCCGCCGACGACGCGGAGCCGCAGTACGAGGTGATGTACCTGCTGGCAGGCTCCGACGAGCGGAAGGTGGCCGCGCTGCGCGCCCGGCTCGGCGAACTCGGCGACTCGGTCGTGGTGGTCGGTGACGGCGGCGGGTCCTGGTCGGCGCATGTGCACTGCGCCGACGCCGGAGCGGCGGTGGAGGCGGGCATCGCGGCGGGCGAACTCAGCCGGATCCGCATCGAGAATGTCGTCCGCACGCCGCACCGAGACGCCCCGGCCGGGTCCGGCGAACGCGTGGAAGCGGCGAATCCCCTCGCCGCTGACGGTATCTCCGACTCGCGGCCCCGGCCCCTCCGAACCGGGGGCATCCCATCGCCCGCACCGGCTGCCGATTCGACCCAGGTGGTGGCCGGTGGGCTCGGCTCGAGCGCGGGGGCGACGCCCGAACTTCCGGCCGATCGGGGGATTCTGGCGGTGGTCGCTGGTGCCGGCGCCGCGACGCTGTTCGAGGACGCGGGCGCCGTGGTGCTGGCGGGCGACGAGCCGGTCACCGCGACGACGCTGCTGACCGCGATCCGGCGGATGCCGAACCGCGAGGTAATGGTGCTGCCCAACGGCGCCCTGCCCGCGCACGAACTGGTCGCGGTCGGCGTCGCCGCGCGTGACGCCCATCGGGACGTGCTGCTGCTGCCGAGTGCGTCGATGGTGCAGGGTCTGGCCGCCCTGGCCGTGCACGACCGAGGACGATTCGCGGTGGACGACGCCTTCGCCATGTCGGAGGCGGCCGCCACGACGCGGTGGGGCTCGCTGCGCCCGGCGACCGAGCGCGCGCTCACCATGGTCGGCACCTGCGAGCCGGGCGACGGTCTCGGACTGGCCGGGCACGATGTCGTCGTGATCGAGCCCGACGTGCGCGCGGCGGGGCGGACGCTGCTGGACCGGCTGCTCGCCTTCGGCGGCGAGCTGGTCACCCTGCTGATGGGAGCGGCGGCGCCGGACGGTCTCGGCGACGAACTCGCCGCTCATATCGCGCAGAACTTTCCCGGGGTCGAGGTGATCGTGTATTCCGGTGGGCAGCAAGGCGATTCGGTGCAGATCGGAGTGGAGTAGCGCATGGCGGCACTGAGCGATCGGCTCGACCACATTCTCGGCGCGAAGGCGGCGGACTCCCTGGCGGACGCGTTCGACATGCGGACCGTCGAGGATCTGCTGCGGCACTACCCCCTGCGGTACGCGACGCAGGGTCAGCCGCTCACCGAGGAGGCGCCCGAGGACGGTACGCACATCACCGTCATCGGGCGGATCACCAAGGCCGAACTGCGGCCGATGCGCAACCGCCGCGGATCGCTGCTGAAGGTGGTTCTCGACACCGGTGCCGGGCGCGGCGTCGACGTCACCTTCTTCAATGGCGACAAGGTGAAATACGTGGTCCGCGAAGGTCTGCGCGCGATGATGTCGGGCACGGTGAACTACTGGCGCCCCGGCCAGTGGAACCTCAGTCATCCCGGCTACCTGATCCTGCCGGAGGCAGAGGGCGACGACGATTCGGTCGGCGCGCTGACGAAGGTGCGCGGCGGCGGAGACCTGCGAGGTCTGGCGCAGAGCGCCGCGGGCGCGGGGGGAGTGGACACGTCGTTCATGGAACGCGAGTTCATCCCGGTCTACCCGGCGACCGCCAAGGTGCAGAGCTGGGACGTGCTCGCCTGCGTGCGGCAGGTGCTCGACCAGCTCGATCCGCTCGATGATCCGCTGCCGGAGGACGTGCGCGCCGAACGGGCGCTGCCGAATCTCTCCGACGCGTTGCGGCTGATCCACCTGCCCGAACGCAAGTCCGACATCGATCAGGCCAAGGATCGGCTGCGCTTCGACGAGGCGCTGGCCCTGCAATTGGTGCTGGCCGAGCGCAGGCACGAGGTGTCCGGCCGCCGGGCGCGCGCCTGCGCGTCGCGCGCCGACGGCATCGCCGCCGCGTTCGACCAGCGGCTGCCCTTCGAACTCACGGCGGGGCAGAAGCAGGTCGTGGCGGAGATCTCCGCCGATCTGGGCCGCGAGCAACCGATGCACCGGTTGCTGCAAGGCGAAGTGGGCTCCGGCAAGACGATCGTCGCCCTGCACGCCATGTTGCAGGTGGTGGACGCGGGATTGCAGTGCGCGCTGCTCGCCCCTACGGAGGTGCTCGCCGCGCAGCACTATCGGTCGCTGCGCGGCATGCTCGGTGAGCTGGGGGCCGCGGGCGAACTGGGCGCGTCCGACCACGCCACCCGCGTGGTGCTGGTGACCGGGTCGATGTCGGCCGCGGCAAAGAAGGCCGCGCTGCTGGAAGCGGTGACCGGCGAGGCGGGCATCGTGATCGGCACGCATGCGCTGATCCAGGACAACGTCGAGTTCTTCGATCTCGGCATGGTGGTGGTCGACGAGCAGCATCGTTTCGGCGTGGAGCAGCGAGACGCCCTTCGCGCCAAGGCCAAAACCGGTGTCAGCCCGCATCTGCTGGTGATGACCGCGACGCCGATCCCGCGCACCATCGCCATGACCACGCTCGGCGATCTGGAGACCTCCACGCTGACCGAACTGCCGAAAGGGCGCTCGCCGATCGTCTCCAAGGTGGTGCCGCGCAGGCAGCATCCGAACTGGGTGGATCGCGCGTGGGAGCGGATCGTGGAGGAGGTCGCCGCCGGGCGTCAGGCGTACGTGGTGTGTTCGCGCATCGGCGACGACGAGGAGACGGCGGGCAAGTCCCGCAACGGGCGTTCGAAGTCCGGCGAGGGCGAGAAGGAGGGCCCGACCACCCAGGCCGCGCTGGACGTATACGAGATGCTGCGCGGCGGCCCGCTGGCCGACGTGCGGGTCGGCCTGTTGCACGGCAGGCTGCCCACCGACGAAAAAGATCAGGTGATGCGCGCGTTCAACGACGGATCGGTGGACGTACTGGTGTGCACCACCGTGGTCGAGGTCGGCGTGGACGTGCCCAACGCGACGGTGATGGTCATCGTCGACGCCGACCGGTTCGGCGTCAGTCAGTTGCATCAGCTGCGCGGCCGGATCGGCCGGGGACGGCACCCCGGGCTGTGCCTGCTGGTCACCGATGCCGCGCCGGGCGGGTCGGCGATGGCGCGGCTGGACGCCGTCGCCGCCACCACCGACGGCTTCGAACTCGCGGTGCTCGACCTGCGTACCCGCCGCGAGGGCGACGTGCTCGGCGCCGCCCAGTCCGGCACGGCCCGCTCGTTGCGTCTGCTGTCGCTGCTGGACGACCTCGAGGTCATCACCGCCGCCCAGGAATTCGCCCGCGCCGTGGTGGCGTCCGACCCGGGCTTGCGCAAGCATCCCGGTCTGGCGGGAATGATGCACGCGGCCGTCGATTCCGAGCGGCTGGAGTACCTGGCCAAGTCCTGATCCCCCGGCGAGGTCAGCGCCCCAGCCGCGGGTAGGGCAGGTCGGTGCTGGTGTGTTCGGCGACAGCCAATGGACTGCCGATGTGCGGGAAAGCACGCTGCGCGCACGCGGGGCGCTCGCACACTTTGCAGCCCGCGCCGATCGGCACCGAGGCCGCCGGGTCGTCCAGCTGCAACCCGGCCGAATACACCAGGCGGTCGGCGTATTCGACATCGCAGCCGAGGCCGATCGCGAAGTTCTTCGCCGCGGTGCCGAACCCGTGCGGGGCGATCGCCGCGGTGCGCGCGACCCACAGATAGCGGCGGCCGTCGGGCATCTCGGCCACCTGGGTCAGGATGCGGCCGGGGTTGGAGAAGGCCTCGTGCACCACCCACAGCGGGCAACTGCCGCCCACCCGGGAGAAATGGAAGGCGGTGGCCGACTGCCGTTTGGAGATGTTGCCCGCCCGGTCGGTGCGCACGAAGAAGAACGGGACGCCACGCTGGCCCTGCCGTTGCAGGGTGCTGAGCCGATGGCAGATGGTCTCGAAGCCGACCTCGAACCGCAGACCGAGCAGATCGATGTCGTAGTGCAGTTCCTCGGCCGACCGCAGGAATCGGCCGTACGGCAGCACCAGCGCGCCCGCGAAATAATTGGCCAGCCCGATCCGCGCCAGGGTGCGGGATTCGCCGTTGAGCGCCGGGCTCTCGGCCAAGACGGCGTCCAGCTCGGCTCCGTAGAGCAGAAGGCCGAGCGTGGTGGCGATCTGGAAGGCGCGCTGGCCGGGCCGCAACCGGCGAGCCAGCGTGAGCGTCCGGGTCTCCGGGTCGTAGTGGCGCTTGGGGACGGTGGGGTCGGCGCCGTCGCCGCGTACCAGAACGGTGACTCCGGCGCGTTCCTCGGCGATGCGGGCGAGCTGACGATCGAGCGAGCCGATGGTGAGCCCGGAGTTCTCGAACAGCTGCTCGGCGGCGATGTCGAGCTGCGCGATGTGGTTGTGATGGTCGTAGAAGAAGTCGCGCACGTCCTCGTAGGGCATGGGCACGCCCGGCGCGCCCGCGGGGGCGGACACCCGCGCGGAGAGCAGGTCCAGCTGATCGGTGGCGGCGCGTAGTCGGCGATGCATCGCGACGACGATCCTGGCGACCTCCGGTTGGCGGGTTGCCAGTTCCTCCACCTCGGTCAGCGGCGCGGTGTGCCCGCCCGCGGCGTCGATGAGCACCTCGTGCAGGTCCGACACGAGCCGCGCGTCGGAATCGGCGGCGAAGAACTGGACGTCGAGATCGAAGGTGGAATTGAGTTTCAGCAGTACGGGAATGGTGAGTGGGCGCTGGTCGCGCTCGAGCTGATTGAGATAACTCGGCGACAGGTCCAGCGATTTCGCCAGAGCCGCCTGAGTCATCCTCCGTTCTTCACGCAATCGCCGAAGCCGGGCGCCCGCATACATCTTGCGCACGTGCACGATGGTAGCTGCGATGATTCGCAATCATCGCAAGAACGCGCGTTCTTAGCCGCAGGAATATGCTTTTGCGAGGTATCCAGCAATGCCTTCGATCTGCGTAGCGTGCGAAGAGAGGTTTGCCGTCGCATTGTGGATCGGGCACGAAAATGCCCATCGATCCCCTTCCCTGCCGAGCAATTGCTTGGTTGAATCGAGAGGTCCGGCACCCGCCTTCCGGCAGCAGGAAAGTGAGCAGAACGAATGCCCGATCCCGACGAACTCGTGCGTGCGATGTGCCGAAGCTGGTCCGACCCCGATCCGGATCGGATCAGCGCGTATTTCGCCGAGGACGCCGTCTACCACAACATCCCGATGGAACCCATCGTCGGACGCACCGCCATCCGCGACTTCATCGCGGGTTTCCTGACCACCTTCGAGGCCATCGATTTCGACATCCATCACCAGATCGCCTCCGGCAACGTGGTGATGAACGAGCGCACCGACACCCTCCGCTCCGCGGGACGTGAGACCCCGCTGCCTGTCATGGGCTTCTTCGAGGTCGCCGACGGCGAAATCACCACGTGGCGGGACTACTTCGACATGGCCGCCATCAACCGGGCCTTCGGACTGTAGAGCGGGGCTCGGTCGAACATGTCGTCCTCGAATCGGCTGTGGGCGACCGAGTTCGACCGGCGTCGGTGGTGGCGATTGATTTCCGGATCGGATGGAACCGAATCGGGGGGTGGACACGTCGAAGTAGGTAAGAGGGGAACGATTGTCCGGTGGTCGACATGCGAGGAGGGGTAGCCGATGGAGCGTTGTTCCGGGTGTCATACGGCGTGGCGGCGGGGGATGCGGGTGCGGGCACGGGAGTTGCCGGTGACGCGGCGGGAGGAACCGTGCGATCGGTACACGCTGCGCCGCAGGCGACCACCGCGGCCGGAGCCGGAAACGGACTGCGGCTCTTGACGGTTCGGTGCCCCCTTCGGGCGGCGAAGGGGGCACCGAACGCCGATAAACGGGAGAGGGTTACCGGACGGCGGCCGCCGCGGCGACCATGTTGCGCAGTGAGGCTTCCACCTCGGCGCGTCCCCTGGTCTTCAGCCCGCAGTCGGGATTCACCCAGAGCCGTTCGGCCGGAACAGCTTTCAGTGCCGCGCGCAGCGAAGTGGTGATCTCGTCCACGCTGGGCACCCGCGGGGAGTGGATGTCGTACACGCCGGGGCCGACGCCGAGGTCGAATCCCGCCGCGTTCAAATCGTCGAGCACCTCCATGCGGGAGCGCGCCGCCTCGATCGACGTGACGTCGGCGTCCAGCCCGGCGATCGCATCGATCACCTCGCCGAATTCCGAGTAGCACAGATGCGTGTGGATCTGCGTCGCATCGGACACTCCGGAGGTCGCGATCCGGAACGATTGCACCGACCACTCCAGGTACCCGGGCTGGTCGGCCGCGCGCAGCGGAAGCAGTTCACGCAGGGCAGGCTCGTCGACCTGGATGATCCGGATGCCCGCCGACTCGAGGTCGACGGTCTCGTCGCGGATCGCCAGCGCCACCTGACGGGCGGAGTCGCCCAACGGCTGGTCGTCGCGCACGAACGACCACGCCAGAATGGTGACCGGTCCGGTCAGCATGCCTTTCACGGGCTTGTCGGTGAGCGACTGCGCGTACGCGATCCACTCGACGGTCATCGGCTCCCGCCGCGCGACGTCACCGAACAGGATCGGCGGCCGCACGCAGCGGGTCCCGTAGGACTGCACCCATCCCTGCTCGGTCGCCGCGAACCCGTCGAGCTGCTCGGCGAAGTACTGCACCATGTCGTTGCGCTCCGGCTCACCGTGTACCAGCACGTCCAGCCCCAACCGCTCCTGTAGCGCGATGACCTCCGCGATCTCGTCGCGCATCCGGCGGACGTACTCCGCCTGATCGATCTCGCCCTTGCGCAGCGCGGCGCGCGCGAGCCGGATGGCCGAGGTCTGCGGGTAGGAACCGATCGTCGTGGTCGGAAGCGCGGGCAGCCGCAAACGGTCCCGTTGCAGTTCTCGGCGTTGTTCGGCGGGTGCGCGGCGGACAGTGTCGGGCCCGAGCGCGGCCAGCCGGGCCCGCACCCGCGGATCGTTCAGCCGCGGATCGGACCTCCGCGACGCCAGCGCCGCACGCACCTCGGTCAACTCGGCGTCGATCGCTTGCGCACCGTCGCTCAGCGCGGTCGCGAGCAAGCGGACCTCGGTCACCTTCTCCGCGCCGAAGGCCAGCCAGGAGCGCAGCCGCTCGTCCAACCCCGTCTCCGCGGCCAACGTGTAGGGCACGTGCAGCAGCGAGCACGAACTCGAAACAGCCACCTGCGCAGCGGATCCCCGCAACGTATCGAGGGTGGCCACAGCGCGGTCGAGATCGGTGCGCCAGATGTTGCGACCGTCCACGATCCCCGCGACGATCAGCTTCCCGGTCAGCGCGGGTACGTCGGCCACCGCGGCGACATCGGCGCCGGAGGTGAAGTCCAGGGCCACTCCTTCTATACCGGTGCTCGCCAGCGCAGGCAGCGCGGCGTCCGAATGCCCGAAGTAGGTCGCGACGAGGATCGCCGGACGCTCGGCGGCGTCGGCGAGTTCGGCGTAGGTGACCTGCACCAGGCCGATCTCTTCCGCCGTGAGGTCGGTGACCAGCACCGGCTCGTCGATCTGCACCCACTGGGCACCGGCGACGGCGAGCCTGCGCAGCAGTTCCCGGTACAGCGGCAGCAGTTCGATCAGCCGGGCCAGGGCCGAGCCGCCGCTCGCCTTGGCCAGTTTCAGGAAGGTGATCGGGCCGATCACCACCGGTCGCCCCGGCACGCCCAGCTCGAGCGCCTCGCTCAGTTGTGCCAGCAGCTTCTCCGGGTGCAGCGAGAAGGCGGTCTCGGGGCCGATTTCCGGCACCAGGTAGTGGTAGTTGGTGTCGAACCACTTGGTCATCTCCAAGGGCTCCACCGTCTCGGTGCCGCGCGCGGCGGCGAAATACCGATCCAGCGGGTCGGAGATCCCGGCGACCCGGGGCGGCAGCGCGCCCAGCAGTTCCGTGGTGTCGAGCATCTGGTCGTAGTAGGAAAAGGTGCCGACCGGAATCGAGTCGAGGCCCGCGGCTCGCAATTCGGTGAGCTGGGCCCGCCGCAGGTCGCGCGCCACGGCGTGCAACCGGCCTGCGTCGATCTCGCCTGCCCAATAGGCTTCGGTGGCCCGCTTCAGTTCCCGCCGGGGCCCTACTCGCGGAAGCCCGAGAACCGTCGCGGTGAACGGCTTCTGCTGTGCAACAGTCACGATGTTTCTCCATTGCTGTGGACGAAAGCCATCGCCGTACGGGCAGGCGGAGAACCTTGCGACATGCCGGTGAAATCCCGGCCGAGGAGCCCGACACGTCAGCTGGTGATCCGCACGCCCAATCCACGAGGCGGTGGCCGCCGGGTACGGCGTACCCGGCACGACTGGCAGGTCTTCGGACTCGCGGGCACCGGCCGTGCGGGCCGGCGTACGCCGGAGTGCTCCCGATGGCCGACCTACTGGCCGTCGCTTCCCGGGTCGCGGAGCCTTCCGGCTCGGTGAAACCCAGTGCCTGGTGACGGCGGTCGTTCCTGCATACCGCTGCGGGACAGTCCCGGATTCCCACCGGGTTCCCTCTCGCCCGCCGTAACGTCGCCGCACGGGCGGGCTCGACTCCGTCGCGCGACGTCGGGGCTCCATCTCGTCGTGCTGCGGTGAACCAGCTGCACTCTCAGCATAGGACGCGGTGCGGCCGCCAGGAACGACCGACCCGAGATCGGGAGCCGCTGCCGCGGCCACCTGCGGTCGGAGAGGAGCCGCACCGGTCGGCCCCGCGGACGCGAAGTTGTCCGGTGGCGCGCCGCGAGCGACCTCACATCGGATATTTGCCCGAGACGATCGCCGCGCACCGATTCGGCGCCGGCTTGCGTTCCGGCTATCGGCAGGACCGGGCACGCCGAATTCGTATCGACCGTTCCCGGAATCCCCGGGTCGTGCGCGGAATCGAATCGGCTCTTCGCCGATACCCGGCGGCGGCTACCGGAGATCCGCACTCCCGAACTCGTCGTCCGCGTGGTTCGCCTCGTGTGCGGCCGCGGCCGCGTGTCGAGGTCTCGGGGCCGAGCCCGGCCGTCGGTCGACCGCGCGGCGGCCACCGGCACCCACCTCGGACCGGCCCCGGCCGCCGGGCAGCACACCGGTTGCTGCGGCGCCGCCCATGTGTCGGCGCTGTGAACGCAACTTCGCAACGGTGCTAGGCGGTCTTGTGAAGAGGTTTGCGAAGGGGGATTCCCTGTCGGTGCGGTTCACGCGGGCGGGTACCTTAGGTCAATGTTCTCGAAAGTCTTGGTTGCCAACCGTGGCGAGATCGCCATCCGAGCCTTCCGCGCGGCTTACGAACTCGGCATCGGGACAGTCGCCGTGTTTCCTTACGAGGACCGCAATTCGGTCCATCGGTTGAAGGCGGCGGAGTCGTACCAGATCGGCGAGCCCGGTCATCCGGTGCGGGCCTACCTGTCGATCGAGGCGATCATCGAGGCGGCCAAGTCGGCGGGCGCGGACGCGATCTACCCGGGATACGGGTTCTTGTCGGAGAATCCCGATCTTGCGGCGGCGTGCGCCCGCGAGGGCATCACGTTCATCGGCCCGTCGGCCGAAGTGCTCGAACTCGCTGGTAACAAGGCGCGCGCCATCGAGGCGGCCAAGGCGGCCGGTCTGCCGGTGCTGCGTTCGAGCGCGCCGTCGTCGGACGTGGAAGAGTTGCTGGCCGCGTCGCGCGAGCTGGAGTACCCGATCTTCGTCAAGGCGGTCGCCGGTGGTGGCGGTCGCGGGATGCGCCGGGTCGCCGCGCCGGAGCAGTTGCGCGAGTCGATCGAGGCGGCCTCCAGGGAGGCGGAGTCGGCGTTCGGTGACCCGACGGTGTTCCTCGAGCAGGCGGTGGTGAACCCTCGCCATATCGAGGTGCAGATCCTGGCCGATCAGCACGGCAATGTGATGCACCTGTTCGAGCGGGACTGCTCGGTGCAGCGTCGGCATCAGAAGGTGATCGAGCTGGCGCCCGCGCCGAATCTGGACCCCGCGCTGCGTGAACGGATCTGCGCCGACGCGGTCGCCTTCGCCAGGCAGATCGGTTACTCGTGTGCGGGCACCGTGGAGTTCCTGCTGGACGAGCGCGGCAACCACGTCTTCATCGAGATGAACCCGCGCATCCAGGTGGAACACACGGTGACCGAGGAGATCACCGACGTGGACCTGGTGCAGTCGCAGCTGCGCATCGCGGGCGGGGAGACGCTCGAGCAGTTGGGCTTGAGCCAGGACGCGGTGACGATCAGGGGCGCGGCCTTGCAGTGCCGGATCACCACCGAGGACCCGGCCAACGGGTTCCGTCCCGACACCGGCCGCATCACCGCCTACCGCACCCCCGGCGGCGCGGGCATCCGCCTGGACGGTGGTGCGAACCTGGGCGCCGAGATCGGCGCCTACTTCGACTCGATGCTGGTCAAGCTCACCTGCCGCGGCCGCGACTTCGGCGCGGCGGTGGCGCGGGCGAGCCGGGCGCTGGCGGAATTCCGCATCCGCGGCGTGGCCACCAACATCCCGTTCCTGCTCGCGGTGCTGGACGATCCCGACTTCAAGGCGGGCCTGGTCACCACCTCGTTCATCGAGGAGCGTCCGCAGCTGCTGACCCTGCGTCAATCCGCCGACCGAGGCACCAAGATCCTCGACTACCTGGCCGACGTCACGGTGAACAAGCCGCACGGCGAGCGGCCGACCACGGTGTACCCGCACGACAAGCTGCCCGCGATCGATCTGAGCGTGCCGCCGCCGGACGGCTCGCGCCAGCGGCTGCTGCGGCTGGGGCCGGAGGGCTTCGCGCAGGCGCTGCGTGCGCAGAAGGGGGTCGGCGTCACCGACACCACCTTCCGCGACGCGCACCAGTCGCTGCTGGCCACCCGCGTGCGCACCAACGGCCTGCTGGGAGTGGCGGGGCATGTGGCGCGGTTGACGCCGGAGCTGCTGTCGGTGGAGTGCTGGGGTGGCGCGACCTACGACGTGGGATTGCGATTCTTGTACGAGGATCCGTGGGAGCGGCTGGCGGCATTGCGGGAAGCGATCCCGAATATCTGCTTGCAGATGCTGCTGCGTGGCCGCAACACCGTCGGCTACACCCCGTATCCGGAAGCGGTGACTCGCGCGTTCGTCTCCGAGGCGACTGCCACCGGTATCGACATCTTCCGTATCTTCGACGCCCTCAACAACGTCGACCAGATGCGCCCGGCCATCGACGCGGTCCGTGAGACCGGCACCGCGGTCGCCGAAGTCGCGATCAGCTACACCGGCGATCTGGCGAATCCGGACGAGACGCTCTACACCCTGGACTACTACCTGAAGCTGGCCGAGCAGATCGTGGACGCGGGCGCGCACGTACTCGCGATCAAGGACATGGCCGGACTGTTGCGCGCTCCGGCCGCGACCAAGCTGGTCACCGCGTTGCGCAGCAATTTCGATCTGCCGGTGCACGTGCATACCCACGACACCCCCGGTGGGCAGTTGGCCACGTATCTGGCCGCCTGGCAGGCCGGCGCCGACGCCGTGGACGGCGCGAGTGCCGCGATGGCCGGTACCACGAGCCAGCCCGCGCTCTCGGCGATCGTCGCCGCGGCGGCGCACAGTGAGTACGACACCGGGTTGAACCTGCAGAACGTCTGCGACATGGAACCGTACTGGGAGGCGCTGCGGAAGGTCTACGCGCCGTTCGAGTCCGGGCTGCCCGCGCCGACGGGTCGCGTCTACACCCACGAGATCCCCGGCGGGCAGTTGTCGAACCTGCGTCAGCAGGCCATCGCGCTCGGGTTGGGTGACCGGTTCGAGGAGGTCGAGGCGAAATACGCCGCCGCCGACCGGCTGCTCGGGCGTCTGGTGAAGGTCACCCCGTCCTCGAAGGTCGTCGGCGATCTGGCGCTGGCGCTGGTCGGCACCGGCGTCGAGGTCGAGGACTTCGCCGCCGACCCCGGCCGCTACGACATCCCGGACTCGGTGATCGGGTTCCTGCGCGGCGAACTGGGCACCCCCGCCGGTGGCTGGCCCGAACCGTTCCGCAGCAAGGCACTCGCCGGGCGCGGCGCGGCCAAACCCGAGACACGGTTGACGCCCGCGGAGGAGAAGGCCCTGGCCGGTAGCTCCGAGGAGCGTCGGGCGACGTTGAACCGGCTGCTGTTCCCCGGCCCGACCGCCGAATTCCTCGCCCACCGCGAGAAGTACGGCGACACCTCCGGGTTGTCGGCCAACCAGTTCTTCTACGGCCTGCGTCGCGGCGAGGAACACCGGGTGCAACTGGAGAAGGGCGTCACCCTGCTCATCGGCCTGGAAGCCATCTCAGAACCCGACGAGCGCGGCATGCGCACGGTGATGTGCATCATCAACGGGCAGTTGCGGCCCATCTCGGTGCGCGACCGGTCGATCGCCAGCGAGATCCCCGCGGCGGAGAAGGCCGACAAGACCAATCCCGGCCACGTCGCGGCGCCGTTCGCCGGTGTCGTCACTCTCGCGGTGTCCGAAGGCGATTCGGTGGCGGCGGGTGACACCATCGGCACCATCGAGGCCATGAAGATGGAAGCCGCGATCACCGCGCCCCGCGCGGGCACCGTCGGCCGCGTCGCCATCGGCGCCGTGCAACAGGTCGAAGGCGGTGACCTGCTCATCGAACTGGCGGTCCGGGAGTCGTCCGCCGGATGACGCGGATCGTCGCGGGAACGGCGGGTGGGCGGCGCCTGCGGGTGCCGCCGTCGGGCACCCGCCCGACCTCCGACCGCGTGCGGGAGGCGCTGTTCAGCGCGCTGGACGCCCGGCTGGATTTCGCGGGCGCGCGCGTGCTCGACCTGTACGCGGGTTCCGGCGCGCTCGGGCTGGAGGCGCTGTCGCGCGGCGCCGAGCACGCGCTGCTCGTCGAGTCCGACCGCAAGGCCGCGGCCGTGGTCCGCGGCAACATCGCCGACCTCGGGCTGCCCGGCGCCGAACTGCGGGTCGCGACGGTGGCCGACGTGCTGCGACAGGGTGGTGCCGGCCGCTTCGATGTGGTCTTCTCCGACCCGCCCTACGCGGTGGACAACGCCGCGGTGCTGGCAGATCTGCGGGCGCTGACCGAGCACGGCTGGCTGCGTCCAGGGGCGTCGGTGGTGCTGGAGCGTTCGGCGCGTTCGCCCGAAATAGCCTGGCCCGCAGGCTTCCTCCCGGCCAAATCGCGACGGTACGGCGAAACACGCATCGATCTCGCGGAGTTCGAGCCGGACGGGTAGGCGCGTCCGGCCGCGCGTGCCCGCCGGCGGTCGCCCTGCTAGCGTCGCCTCATGGCAGGAGCACTGTGCCCCGGGTCGTTCGACCCCGTGACCTACGGACACCTCGACGTCTTCACCCGGGCCGCGGCCCAGTTCGACGAGGTCGTCGTCACCGTCTTGATCAACCCGAAGAAGCAGGGCATGTTCACCGTCGAGGAGCGCATCGAGCTGCTGCGCGAGTCGACCGCGCACCTGGCCAACGTGCGGGTGGAGTCGTGGCAGGGCCTGCTGGTCGACTTCGCCCGCGAGCAGGGTGTCACCGCGATCGTGAAGGGCCTGCGCGACGCGGGCGACTTCGGCTACGAACTGCAGATGGCGCAGATGAACAAGAAGCTCTCCGGGGTGGACACCTTCTTCATCGCCACCAACCCGTCGCTCAGCTTCCTGTCCAGCTCATTGGTCAAGGAGGTCGCGGCGTACGGCGGCGACGTCGCCGACATGCTGCCCCCTTCGGTGCACAAGCGCCTCCTCGACCGCTTGGCCGAGCGCGAGAACTGACGGAGAAACAAGCCCCGAACGTAGCCGGGTCCCGCCGCACCGGTGCGCCCTGAGCTGCGAAGAGGACCGGCTCAGAACACCAGGCCGCGCAAGGCCAGGAAGCGCATGCCGCCGACGGCGGCGGTGATGGCGAGGATCGCGGCGGCCTGGGCGGTGTCCCCGAGGCCGGGGGCCCACACGCCGAGCGCGGCAAGGGCGGCGGTCGTGACGCCGAGGCCGACCATCGCCAGCCCGCCGCCTTCCCACTGTGCCGTGAACCAGCCGACCCGTCCCGCCGCGTGGAAGGTGAGCTGACGGTGCAGTTCGTTGGCGATCATGGTGCTGACGACGGAGCCGACGACATTGGCGAGCAGCGGCCCGGCACCGTGCATGGCGAAGAACAGCAGGACATAGGCGATATTGCTGGACCCGCCGACCAGCGCGAACCGGATCAGCTGAGCGAAGGCGCGATCGCCGCGCAGATACTGGGTGAGCTGTCCGAACTTGGTCGCGACCGCGGTGGCCGGCAACGCCGGGTAGGGGCCGCCCCACGGCACGAAGAAGCTGGTGGCGCTCACTCCCGCCGGGCGCGGTAGTTCCAGAACAGTCATCGTCTTTCCGATCGAACACAAGGTCTTGGTCGACCTTCCAGAAAAAATGTAACACGAAGCGGAGAAGAGGTCTCCACTTGATTTTGTGGCGTGCGAGACACTGGCACGACACACCGGAAAGTGACTCGGCACGAGCCGTGACGAGGGGCACACTGGGCTGGGCGGAGAGTTTCGCCGTGAGTCCGCAGGAGGGTAGTGAGCATGTATCGCGTATTCGAAGCGCTCGACGAACTTGTCGCCATCGTCGAAGAGGCGCGTGGCATCCCCCCGACCCGAAGCTGCATCGTGCCGCGCGGCGACGTGCTCGAACTACTCGACGACGTCCGGGACGCGCTGCCCGGCGAACTGGACGACGCCCAGGACGTGCTCGACCATCGGGACAAGATCGTGTCCGATGCCAGGACCGCGGCCGAGACCGCCGTGACCGGAGCGAACGAGCAGGCCGAGCACACCATCACTTCGGCGCGCGAGGAAGCCGATCGCATCCTGGCCGACGCCAAGGCGCACGCCGACCGGATGGTCGCCGAGGCGAGTGCGCACGCCGATCACCTGGTCGCCTCCGCTCAGGAGGAGGCCGATCGGGTGGTGGCCGACGGCAACGCCGAATACGAGGCGGTGACCGGCCGGGCGCGCGTCGAGTCGGACCGGATGATCGAGGCGGGCAAGGCCGCCTACGACCGCTCCGTCGCCGAAGGGCTTGCCGAGCAGGAGCGGCTGGTCACACAGACCGACGTGGTCCGGGCCGCGCACGCCGAATCGGCCAGGGTGATCGACGCCGCGCACGCCGAAGCCGATCGCCTGCGCGAGGAATGCGATCACTACGTCGACTCCCGGCTGGCCGACTTCGAGGAGACGCTGACCAGCACGCTGCGCACGGTCGGGCGGGGACGTCACCAGCTGCGCAGTGGCACGGGCGTACCCGACTACGCCAGCGAATTCCGCAGGTAGCGGCGCCGAGCGCGAGGGGCTGCGTTTTGGGAGCGCACCGCCTGATCGCGTATTGTGGGGTGGTTGCCCATATCCCCTCGAGCGTGAGTGAGTTCGTGATGTCCGCCGGTTCCGGTTCCGCGTCGCGTCCCAAGTCGGCCAAGCGCCGGTTGCCGGACGCCGGTTTCGTGCTGGACGCCCGCAGCCTCGGCCGCAGGCCGGGGACCATGCGCGAGCTGCGCCGCACCGTCACCACCGAGAATCGGATCGGTCTGGATCTGATCGCCGTCCCCGTGGACGCGCAGGTGGAACTCGATTTGCAGTTGCAGGCGGTATCCGAAGGTGTGCTGGTCACCGGCACGGTCACCGCGCCGATCGAAGGGGAGTGCTCGCGCTGCCTGGAGCCGTTCGGCGACGAGGTCACCCTGCGGGTGACCGAGCTGTTCGCCTATCCGGACAGCGCCACCGAGCAGACCACCGAGGACGACGAGGTCCACCGCCTGATCGACGACACCATCGATCTGGAGCCCGTGGTGATCGACGCCGTCGGTCTCGAGCTGCCGCTGCAGCCGCTGTGCTCGCCGGATTGTGCGGGACTGTGCCCGGAATGCGGCGTACGGATGGCGATTGCGGGATCCGACCACGGGCATGAGATACTTGACCCTCGCTGGGCCGGACTGGCTAAATTCGCCTCCGGATCGCCCGGCACAGGCAGCCCCGACGAGGGTGCGGCCGACCGAGACCACTGAGCAAGACCGATCAGCCGAACCGGCAGAGCAATTAGACAGAGGAGAAGTAGTCGTGGCCGTTCCCAAGCGCCGGATGTCCCGTTCCAACACCAGGTCGCGGCGCAGCCAGTGGAAGGCCACCGCGCCGACCCTGATCACCTGCCCGAACCGCGCCTGCGGCGAGAAGACCCTGCCGCACATCGCCTGCCCGTCCTGCGGCACCTACAAGGGCCGCCAGGTCACCGCCGCGGTCTGATCGTTAGACCTGTCGTAGCGACGTGACCGACGAACCCGACTCGTCCGGTGAACACGCGAGCCTGCTCGCCGCCCTAGGCGTCGATCTGCAGCCGGATCTTCTGCGTCTCGCGCTGACCCATCGGTCGTACGCGTATGAGAACGGCGGTCTGCCGACGAACGAGCGTCTCGAGTTCCTCGGCGACTCCGTGCTCGGGCTGAGCATCACCGAACGGCTGTATCACGAGCATCCCTCGAAGTCCGAGGGTGAGCTGGCCAAGCTGCGCGCGAGCGTGGTGAACATGCGCGCGCTCGCAGAGGTAGCCCGTGGGCTCGGCGATGGCGGCCTCGGTGTGCACCTGTTACTGGGCAAAGGCGAAGAACTCACCGGCGGCCGGGACAAGGAGAGCATCCTCGCCGACGGCATGGAGTCACTGCTCGGCGCCGTGCACCTGGAGCACGGCATCGAGGTGGCTCGTGCCGTGGTGTTGCGGCTGTTCGCCGAGTTGCTCGAGCGCGGACCGCGAATGGGTGCCGGACTGGACTGGAAGACAAGCCTGCAGGAACTCACCGCCGAGCGTGGTCTCGGCGTGCCGAGCTACGAGATCACCTCGACCGGGCCCGACCACGACAAGGAATTCACCGCCACCACGGTGGTCGGTGGACGGGCCTACGGGCAGGGTGTCGGCCGGTCCAAGAAGGAAGCCGAGCAGAAGGCCGCGGGGGCCGCCTACGAGGCGCTGACCGCCGAAACCTGACGTGCCCGAACTACCCGAGGTCGAGGTCGTGCGACGCGGCCTCGCCGAGCATGTGGTCGGCCGGGTCGTGGAATCGGTGGCGATCACCCATCCTCGCTCGGTGCGCCGCCATCTCGAAGGCGCCGCCGATCTCGCCGCGCGGTTGACCGGCCTGCGGGTCGAGTCGGCCGAGCGGCGCGGCAAATTCCTCTGGCTCACCTTCGACGACCCGGAAGCCGCCTTGGTCGTGCATCTGGGCATGAGCGGTCAGATGCTGGTCCAGCCCGCCGACGCGCCGCTGGAGAAGCACGCCCACATCCGCGCCACCTTCGGCGACGGTACCCAGCTGCGTTTCGTCGACCAGCGCACCTTCGGTGGCTGGGCGCTCGCGCCGCTGGTCGAGGTGGACGGCACCCTGGTGCCGCAGCCGGTCGCGCACATCGCCCGCGACCCGCTGGATCCGCGGTTCGCCCCCGAGTCCGTGGTCGCCGTCGTCCGGGGTAAGCAGAGTGAGATCAAGCGCGTCCTGCTCGATCAGGGCGTCGTCTCCGGGATCGGCAACATCTACGCCGACGAGGCGCTGTGGCGGGCGAAGATCCACGGTGGCCGGCTCGCCTCGGGACTGTCCAAGCCCGCGGTGCGCGGATTGCTCGCCGATGTGGCGACGGTGATGGGCGAAGCGCTCGACGCGGGCGGTACCTCGTTCGACGCGCTCTATGTGAACGTCAACGGCCAGTCGGGCTACTTCGAACGCGCTCTGGCCGTATACGGTCGGGAGAACGAGCCGTGTCGCCGGTGTGGTGCGCCGATCATCCGGGAGCGGTTCATGAACCGCTCGTCCTACTCCTGCCCGCGCTGCCAGCCGAAGCCTCGCCGTCGCTAGCGCGGGCGGGCTACCGTTTCCTCAGGGCGGTTCGGAATGTCAGCCGGCCGTGAGGAAGGGAAGCATGCGCAAGCTCACCTATTACGTCGCGTCGACGATCGATGGATTCATCGCCACCGAGGATGGCTCGGTCGACTTCTTCCCGGTCGGCGGCGACCACGGTCCGTCGATCAACGCGCAGTACCCAGAGACGCTGCCCACCAAGGTCCGCGAGGCGCTCGGGGTGGAGGAGCACAATCGCTATTTCGACACCGTGCTGATGGGGCGCAAGACGCACGACTTCGGCGTGCGCACCGGCACCTCGACGCCGTACGCGCACCTGCGGCAGTTCGTGGTCTCGACCACGCTGCCCGAGAGCCCCGATCCGGCCGTCGAGCTGATCACGGAGAACCCGGTCGAGAAGGTCCGTGAACTCAAACGGGAGAGCGGGCTGGGCATCTGGCTGTGTGGTGGCGGTGAACTGGCGCAGGTGCTGCTGCCGGAGATCGACCAGATCTTCCTCAAGCTCTACCCGATCGTGCTCGGCCGCGGCCGCCCGCTGTTCGGCGCCGGGCCGCGCCTGCCCGAACCCGCCAAGTTCCGGGTGATCACCAGCACCGTGTTCGAGGACGGCGTGGCCTTCGTCAAATACAGCCGGGTGCGCTAGCGCGGTGTCCGACCAGGATCCGAGCGGGATGCCGGACCGGGCCGCGGCGCCCGGTCCGGAGGCGGCGCTGCGGGAGATCGGCTTCTGGCTGGAGCGCTCCCGCGCGGAGACCCACCGCGTGAAGGCCTACCGGCGCGCCGCCGACGTCGTCGCGGGATTGCCCGCCGACGAGCGCGCGGCGCGCCGAGCGGCCGGCAGCTGGACCGAACTGGCGGGCATCGGGCCCAAGACCGCCGCCGTCATCGAGCAGGCGTACGCCGGTGTGGTGCCGCGATACCTGGCCGAGTTGCGTGCGGCCGCCCAGCCCATCGGGGCGCCGGGCAAACCGTTGCGGGAACAGTTGCGCGGCGATCTGCACACGCATTCGAACTGGTCCGACGGTGGCAGCCCGATCGAGGAGATGATGCGCGTCGCGGCGGCGCTCGGGCACGAATACTGCGCCCTGACCGACCATTCGCCGCGCCTGACCGTGGCCAACGGCCTGTCCGCCGACCGACTGCGCAAGCAACTCGACGTGGTCGCCGAACTCAACGATCGGATGGCGCCGTTCCGCATCCTCACCGGCATCGAAGTGGACATCCTCGACGACGGCACGCTCGACCAGCAGGCGGATCTGCTCGCCCGCCTGGACATCGTCGTGGCCAGCGTGCATTCGCACCTGCGCGACGACAGCGCGACGATGACCAAGCGCATGGCGTACGCGGTCGCCGACCCCAACGTCGACGTGCTCGGCCACTGCACCGGCCGCCTGGTCGCGGGTGGACGCGGCACCAGGCCGGAGTCGACGTTCGACGCCGAGGTGGTGTTCGAGGCGTGCCGCACCTACGGCACCGCCGTGGAGATCAACAGCAGGCCCGAACGACTCGATCCGCCTTCGCGATTGCTGCGACTGGCCGCCGAGATGGGGTGCTACTTCTCGATCGACACCGACGCGCACGCCCCGGGACAGCTCGACTGGCAGGGCTACGGTTGCGAGCGCGCGCTCGCGAACGGTGTCGCGCCGGAACGGGTGATCAACACCTGGCCGCTGGCGGATCTCTCGGCCTGGACTCGCGCGCGAGCGTGACCGCCGGGTTAACTGTTGCCGAACACTTCGACTTCGCCTGGGGCGGTAGGCGATCGCCGCCGAGAATGAGGGCCACACGGATTGCTGGGGGGATCGACTGGTGGGCGACTTTCCGCTCGAAATCGTACTGGCGCTCATCGGTATCGCGGTGCCGATCGGCGCGTTCCTGTGGGAGTTCGTCTTCGCCGGCCGCAGGCGGCTCGGCTATCGAGTACAGATGGACACGCCGGTCACCGGCGAGATCGAGTCGGTGTTCCCCGGTGTGCTTCCGCAGCTGCGCCCCGAGGCCGACGGCGCCAGCCCCGACCTGAAGGACATCTCGGTCGTGCTGGTGCGCATCGAGAACAGCGGCGTCACGACCATCGACAGTCATGACTACAAGGCGCCGGAAGCCGCGCGGATCGGTCTGCACCTGCGCTTTCCGCAGCGCCGCGTGATCGGCATGGCGGTCAACGAACTCAGCGATCCCGCGTTGGCCGACAACCTCGACGCCGACTCCGGCATCGCGGTACGCGAGGACACCGGCGGGCACATCGGTGTGATCGACCTGCCGAAGGTGCCGCTCGGCCCCGGCGATCACTACAAGATCCTGGCGATCCTGCAGCGTTCCGAAGGTGTGGGCGAATACCCGCAACCGGTGCTGCGCGGCGGCATCAAAGCCGGCCGGATCACCGAGACCCGCAGCCGCACCGGAATTCCGCTGATGATGGTCGCGCTCACGATATTCCTGGTGCTGGTGATCGTCGTCCAACTGGTGGTGGCCGCGCTGGAGCCGTCGCCGACGCCACTGGAATGCGCCTCGGGCAAACTGACCGTGACCGGGTCGTCGGCATTCGGCCCGGTGATCAGGGAAGCCGCCGAGCAGTATCGGAAGCGTTGCAACAGTGCGGAATTCGCGTTCGGTTTCGAGGGCACCGAGCGTGGACTGGACCGGCTCGCCGAGGAGGGCGCGGGCAACTCCGGATTGCTCGCCATCACCGACGGTGCGAAGGGCAGCGGTTATCCGGCGTTGGTGCACCGTCCGCTCGCCTTGTCGTTGTTCACCATGATCGTGCATCCCGGCGTCGGCGTCCGGGATCTCACCGTCGCCCAGATCCGGGATCTGTACCGGGGCGGCATCGGCAACTGGCGCGAGGTGGGCGGACCCGACCTGCCGGTGGTGCTGGTCAACCGCACCCCGGGCTCCGGTTCGCGCAATACCTTCGAACGCAGGCTGCTCGACGGCACTCAGCCGGATCGCCCGCACGTGAGCTGCACGGCGCTGAAGGGCACCGTCACCACCGCGCCCGCGCACTGCGAGGTCCAGGTCACGGCCGACATGCGCAAGGCGGTGGCCGAGATCCCCGGAGCCATCGGCTATACGGAGTTCTCCGAGGCGGTCGACGCGGGCCTGCCGACCCTGGTGATCGACGGCGTCGGCGCAGGCCGCGACGCCGCGGTGCGCCGCGCCTACCCCTTCTGGGGAGTCGAGTACGCCTACAGCAACGGCGAGTTGCCCGGCGACTCGCTCGCCGCGAGCTTTCTGCACTTCCTGACCGATCAGACCGGCAAGGAGGTGCTGCGCGCGCACGGCAACGCGCCGTGCGCCGACTTGCCCGATCCAGGCCGCTGCCTACCGGATCAGTGAACCCCGGACGCCCTCGCGGGCACCCGTGGCACGGTGCGCACGCTTCACGAGGAGCGTCGAGATGTCGGTGGGCTCGACGAAGATGGGCGCATGACGGAACTATCACTGCGCGAGCTGAATCGGACGCTGCTGGTGCGCCAGAAGCTGGTGGAGCGGGTGGCGCTGCCCCCGCTCGAACTGGTCCGGCATCTGGTCGCGGTGCAGGGCCAGGAGCCGAACTGGCCCTATGTGGGGCTGTGGTCGCGACTCGCGGAGTTCCGGCACGACGATTTGGCCGCGCTGCTGCGTGACCGCAGGCTGGTGCGCTCCACCATGATCCGCCGGACCGTCCATCTGGCCGACGCCGCGGACTACCGCTGGCTGCGGCCGACGGTGCAACCGGTGGTCGATGCCGCGCTGAAAGCGCCGTATTTTCGCGACGAGATCGACGGCGTCGATCTGGGAGCACTCGCGGCCGCCGGACGTGAACTGCTGGCCGGACAGCGGCTGCGCCGCCGCGAACTGGGCGACCTGCTCGCCCGGCGTTTCCCGGACCGGCACACGCGCAGGCTCGCCGAAACCGTCGAGTTGCTGGTCCCCTTGACCCACGGCCCCGAGACCGGCGCGTGGGGGCGGTGGCGCAATCGGCAGGTCACGGTCGGTCTGGCCGAGGAATGGACGGGCCTGCCCATGGCCGAGGTGGCCCAGCCCGAGACACTGGTCCTGCGCTATCTCGCCGCGTTCGGTCCGGCCACGGTAGCGGATATGCAGGCGTGGGCGGGTATCACCCGGCTGGCCGAGGTCGTCGACGACCTACGTACCCGGCTGCGTGTGTTCACCGACGACCAGCACCGTGTGTTGTTCGATCTGCCGGACGCGCCGTTGGCCGAGCCGGATCTGCCCGTGCCCGTACGCTTTCTGCCCGCCTTCGACAACGCGCTGCTGGGCCACAAGGACCGCCGCAGGATCATCAGCGAGGAAGACCGGAAGCGCACCGCCAGGGAGGCTTCCGCGGGCGTGCCCATGTATCTGGTCGACGGTTTCGTGCACGGCCGCTGGTCGCTGGACGGCGCCACGCTGCGCATCATGCCCTGGCATCCGCTGTCCGCGACCGAGGAGGCGGCGGTGCGCGCGGAAGCGGAAGATTTGCTGTCGTTCATCGTCGCGGGCGGCGATGCCACCGCGGCCGACTGCGAGCCGCAGGTCGTCCTCGAAGGGTGAGACACGCGGCGACCGACTGTCGGAGAAGGCGGGGCCACCGGACTACCCATCGGTAGCTGAACAATCGCTGGACGACGGGATTTTTCCCCAACTGTGGTTTGAACCACACCGCCTGAGGTACCTCCCACTCGGCCCCCCTGATCATGCCGAAGGCGTGACCAGGCCAACCAAGCCCCATGGACGGCGGTGCAGCTAGGTCTTCACCTCCGCCGCGGGGGCCACTTAGTTCAGTTCGGCGCCCGGTACTCCGAGTGCTGGGTGAATGCGAGTGCTACTTGGTTGTCCCTGGAAGGAGGGTCATGAGCGCGCTTTCCGTGCCGATTTCCGCGCAGGCGTCGTCCGATCTGGAGATGCCGTCGTGCGACTACGTGTCGACAGATCGCTCCAGCGGTCCGTTCCGGATCGCGATGGTCGTGCCGCCGTACTTCGACGTCCCGCCCAAGGCATACGGCGGTGTCGAGGCCGTGGTGGCCGATCTGGTCGACGCACTGGTGGCCCGTGGCCACGACGTGACTCTGTTTGGCGCGGGGGAACCGGGGACGAAGGCCAAGTTCGTGCCGGTGTGGGATCGGGCGCTGCCCGAGCGTCTCGGGGAGCCGTTTCCCGAGGTCGTGCACGCGTTGCGGGTGCGCCGCGCCATCGAGAAGCTCGTGGCCACATCGGGTGTCGACCTGGTGCACGACCACACCTTCGCAGGCCCGCTCAACGCGTCCGTCTTCCAGGGCATGGGTCTGCCGACGGTACTGACCGTGCACGGGCCGGTGGAGGACGACATCTACCGCTATTACCAGGATCTGGGCGACGAGGTGGCGCTGGTCGCGATCAGCGACCGCCAGCGCGAGCTGGCGCCGGGCCTGAATTGGTCCGGGCGCGTGCACAATGCGCTGCACGCCGACGACTGGCCGTTCCGTGTCGAGAAGGACGACTACGCGCTGTTCCTCGGCCGGTTCAACGAGTGCAAGGCCCCGCACTTGGCGCTGGAGGCCGCGCACGCGGCGGGCATCCCGCTGGTGCTGGCCGGTAAGTGCAGCGAACGTCCGGAACAGGCGTACTTCGAGGAGAAGGTGCGGCCGATGTTGACGGACAACGATCACGTGTTCGGACTCGCCGACGCGGCGGCCAAGCGTAAGCTGCTTGCCAATGCGCGTTGCCTGTTGTTCCCAATCCGCTGGGAGGAACCGTTCGGCATGGTGATGATCGAATCCATGGTTTGTGGCACGCCGGTGGTCGCGCTGCGCGGCGGGGCGGTGTCCGAGGTGATCGTCGACGGCGTGACCGGCCGCATCTGCGAGGATCCCGCCGAATTGCCCGCGGCCATCGAAGAGGTCCGTGGCATCGACCCGTATGCCTGCCGAGCCCACGTACAGGCCAATTTCGGGTCCGACACGCTCGGCTTCGGGTACGAGCAGGTGTATCGCCGTCTGCTGCGTTCCAAGCAGCGGTTCGGCGCCGCGCCGCTCGACATCGCGGCGCCCGCGGCCGCGCCGCTCGACGCCACGGCGACCGGCTCCGCGCCCGTCCGGATCGCGGCGAGCGGATTGGCGTGAGCGGTGCCACCCCGTTGACCCCGGCCCCCCTGAACTCCGGTGAGCCCACCGGGTTCGGGGGGTGCGGTTCGGTGACCCTGGTCGAAGGCGGCACGTTCTGCCTGTCCAATCGGCTCGGTGACGTCGAACCGGGTAAGCCGCACGGCTTGTTCTTCCGGGACGCCCGCGTGCTGTCGCGCTGGGAGTTGCTGGTGAACGGCAAACCCGCCGAGTCCCTTTCGGTGCTCAGTCCGGAGGCGTTCGCCGCCAGGTTCGTGTTGCGCAGGCCCCCGCAGGCGGGCCTGGCCGACAGCACGCTGCTGGTGGTGCGCGAACGGATCGTGGCCGACGGCATGCACGAGTTGATCACGCTGGAGAACATGGGCCGCGAGCCCACCGCGGTGCTGCTGGAGCTGCACGTGGACGCCGACTTCGTCGACCTCTTCGCGGTGAAGGAAGGCCGGGCGGGGCACGCGCGGGCCGACGTGACGGTCGCCGACGGCGAACTGGTGCTGCACGACCACGCCGACCGCAGCCGGGGAATATCGATCTCCGCCACGGTGGAACCCGAGGTTCTTCCGGGTTCGCTGCTGTGGCGGGTGATCGTGCCGGTCGGCGAATGCTGGCAGACCGAGATCATCGCCCAGCCGACGGTGGGAAACCAGCGATTCCAAGCCGTGTCGCCCGGGGAGCACTACAACGTCAGCGCGCCGGGCCGCAAGATCGAGGCGTGGCGCGACACCGCCACCGACATCGCCGCGTCCGACCCGGCGCTCACCCGCGTGCTGCGCCGCACGGAGAGCGACTTGGGTGCGTTGCAGATGCACGACGAATCCGGGAACGCCCGCCCCTTCGTCGCCGCGGGTGCGCCGTGGTTCATGACCCTGTTCGGCCGCGACAGCCTGCTCACCGCGTGGATGGCGCTACCGCTGGAGGTCGATCTGGCGCTGGGCACCCTCGAGCAGCTGGCGGAACTGCAAGGGCAGGACGTGAACCCGCTCACCGAGGAGGAACCCGGACGCATCATGCACGAGATGCGCCGCGGCCCGGCGGGCGGGCAGGTGTTCGGTGGCAACATCTATTACGGATCCGCCGACGCCACGCCGCTGTTCGTGATGCTGCTGGCCGAATGCCATCGCTGGGGCGCCGACTCCGAGGTGATCCGGCAACTGCTGCCCGCCGCCGACGCCGCGTTGCGCTGGATCACCGACTACGGCGACCGGGACGGCGACGGCTTCGTGGAGTACCGCCGCGCCACCGACCGCGGCCTGATCAACCAGGGGTGGAAGGACAGTTTCGACGGAATCAACTACGCCACCGGCCATATCGCCGAGGCGCCCATCGCGCTGTGCGAGGTGCAGGGCTATGTGCACGCCGCGATGCTGGCCCGGGCCGAGCTGGCCGAGGCGTTCGACGACCCGCGCCTGGCCGGCCTGCTGCGCGAACGCGCCGCGGAGTTGCGGGTCAAGTTCGCCGAGCAGTTCTGGCTGCCCGACCGTGGCTGGTACGCCGTGGCGCTGGACGGGGGCAAGCGGCAGGTCGACGCGCTGACCAGCAATGTGGCGCACTGTCTCTGGTCGGGTATCGCCACCGACGAGCACGCGGCCGAGCTGGTGGCGCGCATGGCGGCTCCCGAGATGGACTCCGGCTTCGGGCTGCGCACCTTGGCCTCGAATATGGGCGCCTACAACCCGATGAGCTATCACTGCGGTTCGATCTGGCCGCACGACACGGCGATCGCGGTGGCGGGGCTGCTGCGCTACCGGCACGTGCCCGGTGCGGTGAAGCTGGCAACCCGGCTGGCCACGGGCCTGCTGGACGCGGCGGCGGCGTTCGAGGGGCGCCTGCCGGAGTTGTTCTGCGGTTTCCCCCGGTCCCGATTCGCCACGCCCGTGCCGTATCCGACGTCCTGCTCGCCGCAGGCGTGGGCGAGCGCCGCGCCGCTGTTGCTGGTGCGCTCGTTCCTCGGACTCGACCCGGACACGCCGAGCAGGACGCTCACCGTCCGGCCGCAGCTACCGGCGCGGTGGGGCAAGGTCTCGCTGCGCGCGCTGCGGCTCGGTGCGACCACCGTCGACCTGGAGGCCGAGGGCGCGCAGATCACCGCGGCACGCCTGCCCGACGACTGGCGGCTGGTGACCCGGTGAACCACACCGGTTGCCGAGAGGCCCGAGCGGGTATGCCTCCGGCGTAAGGACATTGCAAGCCTTCTCGCACTGACACGCAGCACGGGAGGTGCACGATGCAGACATCGCTGGATACGCAGGACCTCTGGCGGAGCCGATACCGGGACTGTTCCGCGGACCCGACAGATCTCGACCTCGATCGCGCGCTGTTCGTCCGCGGCGTGCACGCCGGTCACGGTCCGGAGTGCCGCCAGTACCTCGCCGCGGCGGCGTACTGTCTCGACCACGCGGACGAGCACTGACCAGCGGCCGCGCCGCTGCGAGGGGTGCCGGGCCGGTGCCGAACGTTCCGCCCGATGAGTTCGCGGATACGCCTAGAGGATCGCGAAGGCGACGACCAAGCCGAGCGCGAAATGCGCGGCCGCCACCACGAGTACCTCGGTGGTGTAGGTGTCGGCGTGTAGCGCGGTGCCGATGTCGATCCCGAGCGCCCGCTCGATCACGCGCACCGAGATGACCTGGGCGACAATCCCGACCAGGCCGAACACCAGCGCGGCGATCAGTCCCTCGGACAGCTTGCCGCCGCCGCCCACGGCGAAGATGGCGAGCACGACGATGAACGCCATGCTGATCATGCCCGCGGCCGTGACGATGACGGCGTTCGGCTTGCCCGCCACCACCAGTTTGCGCAGCTTGCCCGGCGTGGTCAGGTCGATGGCGTAGAAGCCGACGAGCATGAGCACCAAGCCGACGAGGGCGTAGAGGATGATCGCTCCCACACCCTCGCCCAGCGAACTCCAGTACCCCGATTCCAGGGCGACTGCGGTCATCTTGATCCTTCCGAGAGGGATTGGCGGGCGGCCGAGATTATTTCGTGCTTGCCGGTGACGAGGCTCAATCGGTGATGCGGTGCGGGACGAAGGCGGAGCCGTCGTCGGTGATCAGTCCCGCGGTCTCGCGGATGCCGAGGCCCGCCGCGGCATCGCCGACGATCCACGCGCCGAGCACCGGGCGCATGTCGTCGAATTCCGGCAGCGGGTCGAGTAACTGGTACACGTAACCTTCCTCGCCGTAGACGCCACCGGTCGCGGTCTCCAAACCCGCGCCGACGATCGTCATATTGGCGCCCTCGCGTCCCAGCTTCGGCTTACGGATGTACTCGGTGAGCTCATTGGGCTGGTCGAGATAGGCGGGCAGCAGATTCGGGTGGCCCGGGTACATCTCCCACAGCACCGCCAGGATCGCCTTGTTGCTCAGCAGCGTCTTCCACAGCGGCTCGATCCACATGGTCTCCGGCAGGCTGTCCACGACGCGCTTGCCGAAATCGTCGTCGAGCGCCCACTCCCACGGGTACAGCTTGAAGATCGCCTCGATCGGAGCCTCCGCCAGATCGACGAAACGTTCCAGCGCGGAATCGAAGCCGATCTCCTCGATCGGCAGCGCGATGGTGTCGAACCCGGCCTCGGCCGCGGTCTCCTGCATGTAGGCGGTGGTGACGTTGTCCTCACCGGTGGCGTCCGCGCCGGACCAGGTGAAATGCAACTGCGCGCTGGGCAGTACGTCGCGCAGCTCGCCCCACCGCTCGACCAGCTTCTCGTGCAACGAGTTCCACTGGTCGCCGCCGGGGTAGCGGTCGGTCAGCCAGTGCCACTGCACGATCGCCGCCTCCAGCAGCGAGGTCGGCGTATCCGCGTTGTACTCCAGCAGTTTCGCCGGGCGCCGCGCGTCGTAACGCAGGTCGAAGCGTCCGTACACATGCGGGTCGGAGCGCCGCCAGGATTCGGCGATCGGGCCCCAGCTCCATTCGGGCAGGCCGAAATCGGCGTACCGCTCGGTCAACACGATGTGCTCCACCGCGTTCAGGCACATCGAGTGCAGCAGTTCGACGTCGGCCTCCAAGGCGAGGATCTCCGGCATCTCGAACTCGTAGTGCACCGACTCGTCCCAGTACGGCCGCGGCTGACCGCTCGCGTCCCGGCCCGGCGAACCGTAGACCAGGCCCTGGCCCTCGATGATCCGCTGCCAGCCCGCCCGAGGCGTATCCCGCACGCGCCGCATCTACGACCCTCCGCCGGTGCTCTTGCTGCCCAGGCCGCCGCGCTGGATCGTGGTGCCGCTCTTGGTCTTGATCTCGGCGCCTTTCGGTTTGATGGTGGTGCCGCCGGTCGGCGGTCTGCCGACGGTGCCGGTGCCGCCGTAGTAGTAGCGGTACTGGGGTCCGCCGCCGAGGATGATCAGACCGGGACCGACACCGGTGTCGCCGATGAAACCGGGACGACCGTCGCCGCAGTGGGAGTCGTCCACCACGATCTCTTGGCCGTTCTCGACTTTCACGCAATGAGCGGTGACCCGGTCCGGCGCGGTCAGGGCGCGATAGGTCAGGTAGCCGCCGCCGACCAGCGCGGCGACGCCGACAATGGCGGCACCGCCGATCATGACGCGCTTGCGGGTGCGCTTCTTGGCCTCCTCGGCCGCCGCGGCCGCGCGCTGCGCTTCTTCGGCGCGCTTGCGGGCCTTGTCCCTCGCCCGTAGCTCGGCCACCGTGGGCGGGCGGGGCTGGGTCACGCCGGCTTCTTGCCGCTGGATACTGCCGGGACGCGGCGGGAGCTCGGCGGGTGGTTGCTGCTCGGCCGGACCGCTCGGGCTGCCGGGCGGCACCGAAGTGGGCGTCGACCAGTCGGTCTCGGACTGCTCGGGGCCACCCGATGTGGAAGCGGGATCCGTGCCACCGGAGACGGGCGTCGACCAGTCCTGTTCGTCGCCGGACCCGGGTGTGGCCGCGGCAGGCTCGTTCTCGTCAGGGCGTGGCGTCCCGGACGGCCGCTGGGGATCGTCCCGGCGCTCGTCGTCACCCGGATTCCGCGTGCTCACCGCTGTACCCCCCTCGTCGCCCGAACCACCACTACCGCTCCTCGAAGCCGGTCAAATCACCCCGCGCGGGCTCCCAGCTTTCCACAACCAACCTGACCTGACCAGGAGTATCGCCGGAACGCAGCTGTGCGAGCAACCGCTCGCAGGCCGGTCGCGGCCCCTCGGCGATCACGTGCACCCGGCCGTCCCTGGCATTCCTCGCCTGCCCGACCAGGCCCAGCTCCAGCGCCCGCGACCGAGTCCACCAGCGGAAACCCACGCCCTGGACCAGGCCGTGTACCCAGGCGCTCAACCGAACGGCCTCGTCCATCAGGCCTCGATGTCGAACGACAGGGTCACCTTCGATCCCGCCTTCAGCGTCCGTCCCACCGTGCAGACCTTGTCGATCGCACGCTGCACGGTGACCAGCAACCGCTCGCGGGCCTCGTCGTCGAGTTCGCTGAGATCGAGTTCGAACACTTCGTCCAGCTGCGGGTAGACCTCGTTCTCCCGGTCGGCGTCGCCGGAGACGCGGATGGTCGCGTCGAAGTTGTCGCCGAGTTTGCGCGACAGCGGGAAGTCCGCGCTCAAGCCGGAGCAGGCGGCCAGCGCGATCTTCAGCAGCTCGCCGGGGGTGAACACACCGGGAACGCCCTGCGAACCGATCAGGACCTCGGCGCCACGGGAGCTGCGCCCGGTGTAGGCCCTGGTTCCGGTGCGCTCGACCCACAGCGTGGTGGGCTCCGGCGCGCTCGGCGCCGCGGTGGCGGGTGTAGCGGTGTGTTCAGCCATGGGTTCGATCCTGCCATTGTCGTCGCAATCAACTCGCGCGCCTGGCAACGCCGCACCTCGTCGCGCCATTCCGCGCCGTCGGCGGCCCGTGGCCGGGATTACGTCCTCGAGGTCTCAGTGACCGCGGGCGATCCACTCGGCCAGGAACGGTTTCTCCGCGCCGATGGTGGTGGAATCGCCGTGCCCGGTGTGCACCGCGGTTTCCTCCGGCAGCGTCAGCAGGCGGTCGCGGATCGACTCGATGATCGTGCCGAAATCGGAGAACGAGCGACCGGTCGCGCCGGGCCCGCCCGCGAACAGCGTGTCGCCCGTGAACACGGCTTTCGCGTCCGGCAGGTGCAGGGCGACCGATCCGGGGGAGTGCCCGGGCGTGTGCAGGACGTGGATCTCAGTGCCCGCCACCGCGATCCGGTCGCCGTCCCCGAGCGGCTGGTAGCCGGCGTCCGGGTGGGTCATGCGCCACAGCGGCTCGTCGCCGGGATGCAGCAGGACCGGTGCGTTCAAGCGTTCGGCGAGTTCGGGCGCCACCGTCACGTGATCGTTGTGCCCGTGGGTGCACACGATCGCGCGGACGGCGCGGCCCGCGACCGCCGCGAGGATCGGGCCCGCGTCGTGGGCGGCATCGATGACGACCACCTCGTCGTCGTCACCGACCAGCCAGATGTTGTTGTCCACCGCCCAGGTGCCGCCGTCCAGGCAGAAGTCGCCGGAGGTGACGACGCGGTCGATGCGGGCGGTCACCAGACCACCACCGAGCGCAGCACATCGCCGGTGTGCATCTCGGCGAAGGCCCGCTCCACCTGGTCGAGCCCGATGCGTTCGGTGACGAAGCGGTCCAGCGGCAGCCGTCCCTGGCGGTGCAGGCCGATCAAGGTGGGGAAGTCGCGTTCCGGCAGACAGTCGCCGTACCAGGAGGATTTCAGCGCGCCGCCGCGGGAGAACAGGTCCAGCAGCGGCATCTCGATGGTCATCTCCGGAGTCGGCACGCCGACGAGCACCACCGTGCCGGCCAGGTCGCGGCCGTAGAACGCCTGCTTCCAGGTCTCCGGTCGCCCGACGGCCTCGATGACGACGTCCGCGCCCCACCCGTCGGTGTACTCCCGGATCTTCTCGACCACGTCCTCGGTGGTGGCGTCGATCGTGTGGGTGGCGCCGAAGTCCGTGGCCCAGCGCAGTTTCCGGGCGTCGCGGTCCACCGCGATGATGGTCTCGGCCCCCGCCAGCCGGGCTCCGGCGATCGCCGCGTCGCCGACGCCGCCGCAGCCGATCACCGCGACGGTGTCGCCGATCGAGACGTTGCCGGTGTTCATCGCCGCGCCGATGCCCGCCATCACGCCGCAGCCGAGCAGGCCCGCCACCGCGGGGTCGGCCGCCGGATCGACCTTGGTGCACTGGCCCTCGTGCACCAAGGTCTTGTCGGCGAACGCTCCGATGCCCAGTGCGGGGGTCAGCTCGGTCCCGTCGGCGAGTGTCATCTTCTTGCTCGCGTTGCGGCTGTCGAAGCAGTACCAGGGCCGGCCCCGTTTGCAAGCCCGGCACTCGCCGCAGACCGCGCGCCAGTTGAGGATCACGTAGTCACCCTCCGCCACGTGGGTGACCGCGGCGCCCACGGTTTCCACCACACCCGCCGCCTCGTGACCGAGCAGGAACGGGAAGTCGTCGGTGATACCGCCTTCGCGATAGTGCAGGTCGGTGTGGCAGACGCCGCAAGCCTGCACCCGCACCACCACGTCGTGTGGTCCGGGATCCGGAATCACCACCTCGACGATCTCGACCGGTGCGCCTTTGCTGCGGGCCACGACCCCGCGGACGGTTTCCGCCACCTGTTCCTCCTCCAGCGAAGTTGGTCGGGACGCGGAGCCGGCCGTTCGTCGGGCCCGCGAGCCGAACACCTGTCCATACAGTTGTTCTCGTCCATCCGAACATTACCGCCGCGGGGTGGGAAGTCCGCGGTTTCGGACGGTGAACGCCCCCGGGTTGACATTCCACTTTGGAGGGTTATGCTAGATTTATATTCCACTATGGAGGGTGGAACCGTCGATAGGACCAGGCATGGAACTCTCCACCGGCACCCGCGCCTCGAATGCCGAACGCGACGCCGTGGTGCGCCTGCTCGGCAGGCATATGGCAGACGGGCGGCTCGATCTGGCCGAATACGACCAGCGCGTCGCTCAGGTGTACGCCACCACCGATCGTGAGGACCTGCGCTCGGTGCTGTCCGATCTGCCCGAACTCGGCAAGGATGCCGTCGCACCGGCTTCCGCGCGCCCGCGTATCCCGATCTGGCAGCGCATCGAGGGCAGCACCTGGCTCGCCGTCAGCCTGCTGGTGCTCGTCATCTGGGGTGCGGTCTCGCTGAGCGTCGGGGCCTTGACCTACTTCTGGCCGATCTGGGTGATCGGCCCGTGGGGTGCCGTCCTCGCCTTCCGTATGGTGGCCGGCTTCGAGAACGGCCGGTTCACCCACCGCGCGAGCTGAGCCCCGCTTCTCGGCGCTGTCACCCGGAGCGCCGGGTGGCAGCGCCGATTTCGTGTCCTACCACCCGCGCCGCGAGGTGGACTCGTGCGAAGGGGACGGGGTTTCGCGCCGTGAGCGCTGATGGCGGCGGTCGGGTGGCGGTTGGTCGTAGGTCCGTTCCGGGGTTCGTTCGGACGGTACGGGCCGGTCCCGTCGGCTGGTCCTCGGCTCGAAGTCCGGAGGCGGCTGAAGGTTGCGCCCTGACCGCCGGCCGGGTCGTGAACGAGGGGAATCGGTCTCGTCGGGGTAGCGATCCGGCTGGCGGCCGACGTGCTGGTCGTCGTCGGCGAGTTCGCGTTGTCGACGTCTCGGGAGGTCGGGACGGCCGGGGGTGGGCCGGGTGGGTACTTGCGGCTCTTCCGCAACGGGCCACCGATCGCTGCGCTGCGCCGATTCGGGTTCGCCGCGTCCTCGGCGCGCCGAGGACGTTCGCGCGGCCGAGCCGTAGTCGTCGGACCGGAGGTTCTGTTGCCCCACGTCGTCGCGTGATCGTCGATCGGCACCGGCGCGGTGGGATGAGGGTCGGGAGGCGGCGGCGCTTGGTGGGGAGCGGCGCTCGGAAGCTCTCGGAGCGGCCGGAGGTCGTTCGCGACCGGACGAGAGCCGGGCATGGTCGTCGTCCACAGCTTCGGCCGGCCGTCGTGCGGACGCGTCATCGGGCTGCCTGCGGAGGGACTTGCCCGCGCGCGTCGGCTGCGGTGGACGGCCCGGCCGGAGGACGGGTAGTTCGCGGGTGGTCTGCGCGGCGTTGACGCCTTTCTCTCGGTAGGTCGCGGGAATGTCGTGGGCGCGCAGCCATGCGCCGGGGTCTTCGCGGGCGCCGGTGCCCAGCCAGGGAATGGTGTCCTCGAGCAGATCGAGGAGGTCGCCGGGCCCGTCGCCGAGGGCGCTGCGAATCGCGTGAAAGGCGTCGGGGTGGAACGTCCACTTCCATTCGGAGGGTGGATGCGCACCACCGTGCCACCGGCCGTGCACGACGAGGTCGCCGGAGCGGCCGATCCTGGCCCGCACCGTTCGCCTGCTCGATTCGATGACGAGTTCGCCCGTCTCGGTGCGGGTGATCTGCTCTGTCTCGTCCTGGTCGTCGAGTTCGCCGGGGTCGGCTTCGTCGTCGGGGTCGGCGCGGCGAATCCATTTCGTCATCGCGCCCAGGGTCGGCAGGGGCAGCCGTTCGCCCGAGGCGAGGCGGGTGATCCGCAATGTCCGCGCAATCCCGGCGACGAGATCGGCGCGCCCTGCGGATTCATCGGGTTCGAGCTGCTCGTCGTCTTCGAGGTCGGCCACGGGAGCAGGCCTCGCGGCCGCCTCCGTGCGACGCGCTCGCTCGCTCCCGCCGTACGCCGTGTCCGGCCGACGTCCGGTTCGACCGGGAAAATTCCCAGGACTGGGAGTTTCGTACTGCTCGGCGTCGTCCCACGGCGGATCGGCGTCCTGCTCCAGCCCTCGCAGCTTGATCTCGAACCACGCCGCGGCCAGGGCGGCCGCACCGAGAGCGGCCGCGAACGCCACCTCCACCCGCACATCGCCGAGCAGCGCGCTCTTGCTGCGCTCGCAGGCGTGCAGGAACACCAGGCTGCCGAGTACCAGCCCCGTGATCCGGGCAAGGCGCAGCCGCGTGCTCGTCCCTGGTGAGGGGGCAGACATCGTGGTGCGCTCCCGAACGTTCCGCTGGCGAATCAGAGGGATCGTATGTGGCCGGAGCGCGCGGCGTCAGTGCCAGTTCGAGACCGCCCGGATTCGGCCGATCGACGAGCCAGGAAGCGGACCGGCGATCGAGCGGACACGCAGGGGCGTCGCGCTGTCGCGGGCGAGGGCCCAGTGGTTCGCGGTGCGCGCGCCACCGGTCTCGACCGGGTGCAACGAACAGTGCGGCGCGCCGTCCGGGCAAACCCCGGGCACATCGAAATGCTCGCGAACCCGCGCCGAGTCGATAACCTACGGACATCGCCGAACCGCCACTCGGCCACGTGCGCCGTCGGGGCCGGGGAGCGCCCGGCACGCGACGGATACCATGACTGGTCGCCGGATACGCTGCCTCGACCGCGCGGAACGCCGACCGGGCAGAACACGGAAAGGTCGTCGAACTTGCACCTGAAGAGTCTGACGTTGAAGGGCTTCAAATCCTTCGCGTCCGCGACGACGCTGCGGTTGGAGCCGGGCATCACGTGCGTGGTCGGTCCGAATGGATCGGGCAAGTCGAACGTCGTCGACGCGCTCACCTGGGTGATGGGCGAGCAGGGTGCGAAGGCGCTGCGGGGCGGCAAGATGCAGGACGTCATCTTCGCGGGCACGGCGGGGCGCGCGCCGCTCGGCCGCGCCGAGGTCACGCTGACCATCGACAATTCCGACGGCGCACTGCCGATCGACTACGCCGAAGTCTCCATCACCCGGCGCATGTTCCGCGACGGGGCGGGCGAATACGAGATCAACGGCAACTCCTGCCGCCTGATGGACGTGCAGGAACTGCTCAGCGACTCCGGTATCGGCCGCGAGATGCACGTCATCGTCGGGCAGGGGCAGCTGTCGGCGATCCTGGAATCGCGCCCGGAGGACCGCCGCGCGTTCGTCGAAGAGGCCGCCGGTGTGCTCAAGCACCGCAAGCGCAAGGAGAAGGCGGTTCGCAAGCTGGAGGCCATGCAGGCCAATCTGGCCCGGCTCACCGACCTCACCACCGAACTGCGCAGGCAACTCAAACCGCTGGGCAGGCAGGCCGAGGTGGCTCGAAGGGCTCAAACCGTGCAGGCCGATCTGCGCGACGCGCGGCTGCGCCTGGCCGCCGACGACCTGGTCACCCGCCGCGCGGAGCTGGCGGGCCAGCAGAGCAAGGAGGCGTACGCGCGCGAGCAGCAGATCACCGTGCAGTCCGAGCTGGACGCCGCCAACGCGGCGCTGGCGCAGCAGGAATTCCAGCTGTCCCGGTTGACGCCGAGCGCCGAGGCCGCCGCGCAGATCTGGTTCCAGCTCTCCGCGCTGGCCGAGCGGGTCAACGCGACCATCCGCATCGCGGGCGACCGGGCGCGCCACCTGGACACCACCGCTCCGGTCGGCGCGGGCCGCGACCCCGAACAGCTCGAGGCCGAGGCCGATCGTGTCGAGGCCGAGGAGGCCGAGCTGCGCGAGGCGGTCGAGATGGCCACCGAGACGCTGGAGGCGGCCAGAGACCAGCTGGCCGAACGCGAACACGCCGCCAAGGCCGCCGAGCAGGCGCACTTGGCCGCGGTGCGGGCGATCGCCGACCGGCGCGAGGGCGTGGCCCGGTTGGCGGGCAAGGTGGACACCTTGCGGGCCAGGGCGCAGTCGGTGGACGCGGAGATCGCGCGCCTGTCGGTCGCCATCGCCGACGCCCGCCATCGCGGCGAGGCCGCCCAAGCCGAATTCGACACGGTGCAGACCGAACTCGACGAACTCGACGCGGGCGAGGCCGGTCTGGACGCCCAGCACGAGCACGCGGTACAAGCCTTGGGACTGGCCGATCAGCGCGTCACCGAACTGCGCGAACAGGACCGCGACGCGAGCAAGCGGGTCGCCTCGCTCGGCGCGCGCATCGAGGCGCTCGGGATGAACCTGGCGCGCCGCGACGGGGTGGCCTGGCTGGTGGAGCACCGCGAACAGGGCTTGCTCGGTCCGCTCTCGGCGTTGCTGCGCGTGCACGGTGGGTACGAGGCCGCCGTCGCCGCCGCGCTCGGCCCGCTCGCCGACGCCGTCGCCGCCGACACCGGCGAGTCCGCGCACACCGCCATCCAGGCGCTCAAGGACGCCGACGGTGGTCGCGCCGCGGTCGTCTTCGGCACCGAGAGCGCCGAGGGGCCGCACCCGGGCGCATTGCCCGGCGGCGCCCGCTGGCTGGTCGACGTGGTGGAGTGCCCCGACACCGTGCGCGGCGCGATCGCGGCGCTGACCGCGGGAATCGCCGTGGCCGAGGATCTGCCCGCCGCCCGCGCGCTGGTCGCCTCCCGGCCCGGCCTGCGCGTGGTCACCCGCGACGGCGACCTCGCCGGAAACGGCTGGCTGCTCGGCGGTTCCGATCGGGCGCCCAGTCAGCTGGAGATCCAGGCCGACATCGATGCCGCCCAGGCCGAGCTGGTGTCCGCGCAGCGGCGCGCCGAGGAACTCGAGGCCGCGCTGTCCGGCGCGCTCGAGGAACAGGCCGACCGCAAGGACGCCGTCGATCAGGCACTGCTCGCCCTGCACGAATCCGATCAGGCGCTGGTGGCGATCTACGAGCGGCTGGGCAGGCTCGGCCAGACCGCCCGCACCGCGCACGCGGAGAGCGAACGGCTGCTCGGCCAGCGCGACGACGCCGAGGCCAACCGGGAAGAGGCGCTGGCCGCGCTGGCCGACCTGGAGGATCGCCTTCGGCACGCGGAACTCGAACAGTCCGAGGTGGATGCCGACGGCGCGGGCGCCGCGGGTACCGAAGCCGCGGGCCGCGCGCGCGAGGAGGCGGCGTCCGCGCTGGCCGAGGCGCGCGCGATGGAGGTCGAGGCCCGGCTCGCCGTGCGCACCGCCGAGGAACGCGCGGAATCGGTACGCGGCAAGGCGGAGTCGCTACGCCGCGCCGCCCATGCCGAGCGGGAGAACCGCGCCCGCGCCGAACGCGCGGCGGCCGCGCGCAAGAAGGCGGCCGAGGTGGCCGCCGCTGTCGCCGAATCCGGTGCGAAGATCGCCGCCGAGCTCGAGCGGGTGGTCGCCGCGGCGGGTGCCCGCAGAGACGAGTTGGTGCGCAAGCGCTCGGAGTGCGCCGCGCAGGTCGAGCAGATCAAGGAGCGGGTGCGTGCGCTCACCGCGCAGCTGTCCCAGCTCACCGACGCCGTGCACCGGGACGAGGTGGCGAAGGCGCAAGCGGCGCTGCGCATCGAGCAACTGGAGGCGACGATCGCCGAGCAGTTCGGCATCGCGCTGAACGATCTGATCGCCGAGTACGGTCCGGACGTGCCGCTGCCGCCCTCGGCGCTGGAACTACAGGAGTATGAGCAGGCCAAGGAGCGGGGCGAGCAGGTCAGCGAGCCAGCGCCGATGCCATACGACCGGCAGACCCAGGAGCGGCGCGCCAAGCGCGCGGAGAAGGATCTGGCCACCCTCGGCAAGGTGAATCCGCTGGCGCTGGAGGAATTCGCGGCACTGGAGGAGCGCTACAACTTCCTGGCCACCCAGCTCGAGGACGTCAAGAGCGCGCGCAAGGATCTGCTCGACGTGGTCGCCGAGGTCGATGCCCGCATCCTCCAGGTCTTCACCGAGGCATACGCCGACGTGGAGCGCGAGTTCGTCGGGGTGTTCGCGAAACTGTTCCCCGGCGGCGAGGGCAGGCTGCTGCTCACCGACCCCTCGGACATGCTCACCACCGGCATCGAGGTGGAGGCCCGTCCGCCGGGCAAGAAGGTCAAGCGGCTCTCGCTACTGTCCGGCGGGGAGAAATCGCTCACCGCGGTCGCGTTGCTGGTGGCCATCTTCCGCGCCCGGCCCTCGCCGTTCTATGTGATGGACGAGGTCGAAGCCGCGCTCGACGACACCAACCTGCGCCGCCTGATCGGCTTGTTCGAGCAGCTGCGGGAGAAGAGCCAGCTGATCGTCATCACCCACCAGAAGCCGACGATGGAGATCGCCGACGCGCTCTACGGCGTCAGCATGCGCGGCGACGGCATCACCCAGGTGATCTCCCAGCGGCTGCGCGGGGAGAATCTGGCGCCGGTCGGCGCGGCGGGCTGAGCCGCCGCGCCGTCACGAGGGCACGGACCCTCACGCGCAAAGCACGCCGGTCCGCCGACAGGTCACGCCGTCACATGCGGATCGGCCGGGTTCTTGTCAGCTGACCGCGGCGGTGGCCTTTTCGCCGTCCAGCAGCGCTTTGATCTGCGCCGCACCGGTTTCGGCGAGCCAGGTGTCGAATGTCCGCAGACCGGGATGGATTTCGCGGGTCTCGTCGACGTCGGCGCGCCAGCCGCCGGTGTGGCGCATCGAACGCCAGGTATTGCCGATCTCCGCGCCGATCGCGTCCGCCTCGGCCTCGCCGACCTCCTGATACCGGACGGAGTGGCCGGTGGCCGCGCTGATCGCCGCGGCGGCCGCGGGCGGGGCGAGCACGTCACCCGCGAGTTCGAGGACGCGGCCGTGGAATCCATCCGGGTCGGCGAAGACGAGACCGGCGATATCGCCGATATCCGCCAGGGCGATCACCTTCATCGGCCCTTCGGCCGGGAAGAGATGCCGGTGTACACCGTCGAAGATGCCGTCGACCGGTGAGGTGCGCAGCAGGTAGTTCTCCATGAACCGCACCGGACGCAGCAGGGTGTAGCGGGCGCCGCTGGCGATGACGGCGTCTTCGATGCGCTTCTTGCCCGTCACGCCCCACGACGCGTTGTCGCCCATCGAGGCGATGCCGGTGAACACGATCTGCCGAACGCCCGCGTCGCGCGCCGCGTCCACGACCGCTTGTCCGCGCGCGGCTTCCAGGTCGACATCCCAGCCCTGCGGACTGTATGCGGCCGGCGGGACCAGGAACAGCCCGGTGACACCGGCCAGCGCCGCGGGCAAGCTCTCCGGGGCGTCGAAGTCGCCGACGACGAGTTCGGCGCCCGCCGCGGACAAGTCCTGTGCGGCCGGTGCCTGTGCGTCGCGGACCAGCGCGCGCACCGCCCTGCCGTCCGCCAGCAGCCTGCGGGCGGTCACGCCGCCCTGCTTGCCGGTGGCGCCGGTGACCAGGATGAGGTTGTGCTGAGGGGACATGCTCCGCCTTCTCTGCTCGGTAGAATCGGGTCGGTCAACCCGGATTCGAACGATACGGGTGGCTCGACCCGATTCACCAGGTCGCTTCCAGGAAGGCCGTAACGAAATGACCACCTCGCTCGCCCCGGACGGGCCGTCCCGAGCCGATGCCCGGCGCAACCGCGCCCTCGTGCTGGCGGCCGCGCAGCGGGCCTTCGCGGAGCAGGGCGCGTCGGTGTCGCTCGCCGAGGTCGCCCGCAGGGCGGGCGTCGGCGCGGGCACCGTCTACCGCCACTTCCCGACGAAAGCCGCTCTGCTGGAAGCCGTTATGCAGCAGCGCATCGACCGGTTGGCGAAAATGGCCGCCGACCGTCTCGGCGCAGCCGACCCCGGCGCCGCCTTCTTCGACCTGTGCACCGCCGTGATCGCGACAACCCCGGGTAACCAGGCGCTGTGCGATCTCGTCCAGTCCGACGACGGCTGGCCGCGTGCGCTGTTGCAGGGCGCGGGCGTGCGTTTCCATCGCGCCCTGGGCGCACTGCTGGCCGCGGCCCAGCGCGACGGGGCGGTCCGGGCCGACATCGAACTCGACGACGTGCTGGCGATCTTCACCGGATGCGTTGCGATTCAACAACTCCGCAAGGCGCGGGGCGAAGTGGACCGCACCGCGGCGCTCGTGCTCGACGCGCTGCGCGCCCGGCCGGGCGGTCCGGCAGTGACGAAACAGGATGCCGGGATCGAAAACCGTAACGAATCAGGTGAACGTAACGAAACCGGGGACGGTCGCTGCCCGGTGTGCCACGCGGCGGTGCCGCGGTCCGGGACGGGCCGCCGGGCGAGGTATTGCTCGGCGGCATGCCGCCAGAAGGCGCATCGCCGGCGGGTCGCGGAGGCCCGGTAGCGAGAATGGCGCATCTGTGCCATTCGGCGCTCTGCTGCGCCACCCATCCGATCGGACGCCGGTTCGCCGTCGGGGGCGGTGGTTCCTCGCGGCGACCCGCCGCGGGCAGAGGAGGGAAGTTCCCCCTCGCTCAGAGCAGGTCGCTGACGTCGTCGGGCACGTCGACGGCGTACTTACGCAGAATGTCCATCGAGATCACTTCCAGGGCGTTCTCGTGGGTGGCCGCCAGCACCACGGGCGCGGCCACGCCGTCCTCGTGCGCGTGCAGCCACCGCACGGCCACCACGCACCACCGATCGCCGGGCTGGAGGCCAGGAAAATTGTTTTCCGGACGCGGAGTACTCAGATCATTTCCGATGGAAGCTTGATGCTCCAGGAATTCTGCCGTGACGACGGTGCACACGGTGTGGCTGCCCAGATCCTCCGGCCCGGTACTGCAGCAGCCGTCCCGGTAGAAGCCGGTGAGAGGATCGGTGCCGCACTCTTCCAGCGGCCCCCCAAGCACGTTTCGATCGGTCACGTCGCCGATCCTATTGTCCCTTCGCGAGAAGTTCCGCAGGACAAGAAATCTCGGGGGCTGTGTCGGTGCCGGGCAGGGCTTGTGCACGGCCCGGTACCTGCGGTGTTCCCCGAGGTCACGCCGTCGGCCCGGTGCTGCGACTCGCGCGCCGGGTGCGGCTCGGGGCCCGGCCCGTGACGGTCGGTCTGCAAGGATGGTCCGCGTGAGTCCCGAAGTTTGGATCCTGATCGCCGCGGTCGCCGCACTGCTGCTCGTCGTGCTCGTCGCCGGTTTCGTCCGGTACCGGCGTGGCCGCGTGTCGCTGACACCGCCCACGCAGGACAAGGAGGTGACCGACCGGTCCGGCGGTTACACCGCGTCCGGCGGATTCACCTTCAGCAGGGGCGGCACGGCGACCGAGCCGCAACCGGTCGAGCGCACCGACACCGAAGGACAGCCGCACGTCGGCGACGACGCCGCGATCCCGCGCGACGCGCCCAAACGCGGCATCACCAATGTTCCGTTGCCGGAGGCGGACGTCGCCGAGGCCCCGCCCGCTGCCGGTGCCGCCGCTCCCGCCGAGCCGGAGGCGGCGGAGCCCGCCACCGGCGAGGCGGCACCGCCGGACAGCCCGGTGACCGGCCCCGCGCCGGTCACGGCCGACGAGACCGAGGTCGCGGACGCGACCGTCGAGCCGGTCGCCGACACCGCGGCCCAGGATGCCGCCGCCACGGGAGTCGTCGCTCCCGACACGCCCGCCGGCGTCGAGGCGCCGGTCGCGCTGGAGGAGATCGAGCCCACCGCCGGACGCCTGGTCCGGCTGCGCGGACGGCTGTCGCGCTCGCAGAACGCCGTCGGCAAGAGCCTGCTCGGCCTGCTCGGCGGCGGTGACCTGGACGACGACTCGTGGGAAGAGGTCGAGGACACCCTCGTGCTGGCCGACCTCGGCACCGCCAGCACCACGGCCGTCGTTTCCCGGCTGCGTGCGGAGATGGCGGCGCGCAGCGTGCGCACCACCGACGAGGCGCGTGCGGTGCTGCGCGATGTGCTCGTCGAGCAGTTGCGACCGGAGCTGGACCGCGCGGTGCGCGCGCTGCCGCACCCGGACCATCCGTCGATTCTGCTCGTGGTCGGCGTGAACGGCACCGGCAAGACCACCACCACCGGCAAGCTCGCGCGTGTGCTCGTCGCCGACGGCCGCCGGGTGCTGCTCGGCGCGGCCGACACCTTCCGCGCCGCGGCCGCGGACCAGTTGCAGACCTGGGGTGAGCGGGTCGGCGCCGACACCATCCGCGGCCGCGAGGGCGCCGATCCGGCCGCGGTCGCGTTCGACGCGGTGGCCGCGGGTGTCGAGCGCGGCGTCGATGTGGTGCTGATCGACACCGCGGGGCGGCTGCACACCAAGACGGGGCTGATGGACGAACTGGGCAAGGTCAAGCGGGTCGTGGAGAAGAAGGCCGCCGTGGACGAGGTCCTCCTCGTGCTGGACGCGACGGTCGGGCAGAACGGACTGACCCAGGCCCGGGTGTTCGCCGAAGTGGTGGATATCACCGGCGTCGTGCTGACCAAGCTGGACGGCACGGCCAAGGGTGGCATCGTCTTCCAGGTCCAGCACGAACTGGGCGTGCCGGTGAAGCTGGTCGGACTCGGCGAGGGCGCCGACGATCTGGCTCCGTTCGAGCCGGCCGCGTTCGTGGACGCGCTGCTGGGCTGATCCTCCCGCTTCGAAAGGGGCTGCGGCTCGTGGCGTTCCGGTCGACGGTTCGCCGCGAGCCGCTTCCCGCCGGGATGCGAGGCCGATCACACCCCGGATGTTTGCCGAGTCCTCCTCCGCTGTAACGAATGTCCGATTCCCCGGCGCGGTCCTCACAACGCCGCGAAACGCCCGGTGTAGGTGACGAAACGTAGTGGCAACACGGCTGCGCCATCCGTTCACGTAGGTGAAACACATCAGCTCTACGGATGAAACACCGAGTAAGGACCCTTCTGTTCAGGTCCATTTGCCGGAATCGGCGGGGCCCGAGATGAGGAGGACATTAAGGTGGCTTTTCCACTTACCGGTGCACCGGATACCGGTGACACCGCCTGGATGCTGGCGAGCTCGGCGCTGGTGTTGCTGATGACGCCGGGCCTTGCTTTCTTCTACGGTGGCATGGTCCGGTCGAAGTACGTGCTCAACATGATCATGATGAGCATCAGCGCCATGGGCCTGGTCGGCGTGCTGTGGTCGCTGTACGGATACTCGACGGCTTTCGGCGACAACAAATTCGGCGTGATCGGTGACCCGACGCAGTTCTTCGGCCTGAAGGGCTTGATCGGGGGCAACTCGGTCGCCGAGGTCAAGGACGCGGCGGGCGCGGTCACCACCGAAGCGGTGAACATCCCGCTCGCGGGCACGATTCCGGCCACCGTCTTCGTTGCCTTCCAATTGATGTTCGCCATCATCACGGTTGCCCTCATCTCGGGCGCGGTCGCCGACCGCTTGAAGTTCGGCGCGTGGCTGCTGTTCGCGGGCATCTGGTCCACGGTGGTCTACTTCCCGGTCGCGCACTGGGTGTTCGACTTCGACGTCAAGGACGCCGACGGCAACGTCGTGCACGAGGGCGGCTGGATCGCGAACAAACTGCTCGCGGTCGACTTCGCGGGTGGCACGGCGGTGCACATCAACGCCGGTGCCGCCGGTCTGGCCCTGGTGCTGGTGCTCGGCAAGCGCAAGGGCTGGCCGACGACCCCGTTCCGTCCGCACAACCTGCCGTTCGTCATGCTGGGCGCCGGTCTGCTGTGGTTCGGCTGGTTCGGCTTCAACGCCGGTTCCGCGGTCACCTCCGGCGGCCTCGCCGGTTCGACCTTCGTCACCACCACCGTCGCGACCTGCGCCGCCATGCTGGCCTGGCTGCTGGTGGAGAAGATCCGCGACGGCAAGCCCACCTCGCTCGGCGCGGCCTCGGGCATCGTGGCGGGCCTGGTCGCCATCACCCCGTCGTGTTCCTCGGTGAACGTGCTCGGCGCGCTGGCCATCGGCGCGGTCGCGGGCGCGTTGTGCGCCCTCGCGGTCGGCCTGAAGTTCAAGTTCGGTTTCGACGACTCGCTCGACGTGGTCGGCGTGCACCTGGTCGGCGGCATCGTCGGCACCCTGATGGTCGGTTTCGTCGCGGCGCCCGAGGCGGGTGCGGGCAAGACCGGCCTGCTCTACGGCGGTGGCGTCGATCAGTTGTGGCGGCAAGCGGTGGGCGCCGGTGTGGTACTTGCGTTCTCCTTCATCGCGACGCTGATCATTGCCTATATCGTGAAGTTCACCATTGGGCTGCGCGTGAGCGAGGAAGCAGAGTCGGTGGGCTTGGACGAGTCCGAGCACGCGGAAACCGCCTACGACTTCGCCGCTCTGGGTAGCACGGCACGTTCGGCCGTCAAGGAGGCATGACGACATGAAACTGATCACCGCAATCGTCAAACCGTTCACGCTCGAGGACGTCAAGTCCGGGCTCGAGCAGGCGGGTGTGCTGGGCATGACCGTCAGCGAGGTCCAAGGGTACGGCAGGCAGAAGGGCCACACCGAGGTGTACCGCGGCGCGGAGTACTCCGTCGACTTCGTGCCGAAGGTCCGCGTGGAGGTCGTCGTGGACGACGCGTCCGTCGACAAGGTCGTGGAAGTGATCGTCGAGGCCTCCCGCACCGGCAAGATCGGCGACGGCAAGGTCTGGGTCACCCCGGTGGAGTCCATCATCCGGGTCCGGACCGGCGAACGCGGCACCGACGCGCTGTAGCGGGATATCGATCGAGCGGCGGCCCCGCTCCCGCCGGAGCTCCGGCCGGAGCGGGGCCGCGCGCGTGAACTGGGCGGTGGGTTGTGGATAGTCAATACGAGCACGACGGTGAGCCGAAGGTCACCGGAGGCAGCGGCAAGGTGTCCAACGGGGCGGCCGACCTGGTCCGCGCGCGAACCCAACTGCTCGACGGCGGCCAGCCGCGCAATCCCCGGCTGGACGCCGAGTCGCTGCGCCAGGCCTTGGTCGACCTCTACGAACTGTGGCTCACGAGCAAGGGCGCCGAACTGGGCATCGCCCCCGACAGCGGCTTGGCCGTGGTGGCCGTCGGCGGTCTGGGCCGCGGCGAGATGCTGCCGTACTCCGATCTGGATCTGGTGCTGCTGCACGACGACGTCGACCCGGCCCGGGTGGCCGAGGTCGCCGATCAGCTCTGGTATCCGCTGTGGGACGCGCACATCAAACTCGACCACAGTGTGCGGACCGTTCCGCAGGCGTTGCGGGTGGCCGCGGACGACCTCATCGCCGCGCTGGGCATGCTCGAGGCCAGGCACATCGTCGGCGACCAGGACCTGAGCAATCTGCTGATCGGCGGGGTGCGCCGGGAATGGCGCACCGGAATCCGCTCCCGCTTCGACGAGCTCATCGCCCAGGCGCAGACCCGATGGGAGCGCAACGGCGAGATCGCCCACCGCGCCGAGCCCGATCTGAAGAACGGGCGTGGCGGCTTGCGCGACATCCAGCTGCTCGACGCGCTGGCCATCGCCCAGCTGACCGATGCCATGCCCGACCTCGGTCCGGACGTGCCCGGCGGCGGATTGAAACAGGCGCATCGGCGCCTGCTCGACGTGCGCACCGAGCTGCACCGGGTGGCGGGCCGGGCCCGGGACCAGCTGCGGGCGCAGGACGCCGACGAGATCGGCGCGGCCCTGCGCGTCGGCGATCGGTTCGATCTGGCTCGCACCCTGAGCGATTCGGCCCGGACGGTCAGTTACTCCGTGGACGTCGGGCTGCGCACCGCGGCCAACGCGCTGCCGCGCCGGGGCTTGGCGCGCCTGCGCCGGATGCCGGTGCGCAGGCCGCTGGACGAGGGAGTGGTCGAGCACGCGGGCGAGGTCGTGCTGGCCCGGGATGCCCGCCCGCAGCGTGATCCCGGCCTCATCCTGCGCGTGGCGGCGGCGTCCGCGCAGACCGGCCTGCCGATGTCGGCCACCACCCTCAACCGGCTCTCCGAGGACGCCCCCGAGCTACGCGAGCCGTGGCCCAAGGACGCCCTCAACGACTTGCTGGTCCTGTTGGGCGCGGGCCGCGGCAGCATCGACGCGGTCGAGGCGCTGGACCGGACCGGACTGTGGGGCAGGCTGCTGCCGGAATGGGGCGCCGTGCGCGACCTGCCGCCGCGCGATGTCCAGCACATCTGGACCGTCGACCGCCACCTCATGGAGACGGTCGCCTACGCGGGCGGGCTGAGCACCCGGGTGGCCCGCCCGGACCTGCTCGCCCTCGGCGCGCTGCTGCACGACATCGGCAAGGGCCGCGCGGGCGATCACAGCCTCGTCGGCGCGGAACTCGCCACGCACATCGGCCGCCGCCTCGGTTTGTGGCCCTCGGACGTGCGGACGCTCAGCGCGATCGTCCGCCACCACCTGCTGCTGCCGGAAACCGCCACCCGGCGCGACCTGTCCGATCCGGAGACGGTGCGCTCCGTCGTCGACACCCTCGACGGCGATCCGCAGCTGCTGGAACTGCTGCACACCCTGGCCGAGGCGGATTCGCTGGCCACCGGCCCCGGTGTGTGGGGCGACTGGAAGGCCTCACTGATCGGCGAGCTGGTCCGCCGCTGCCGACTGGTCATGGCGGGCGACCAGCTGCCGACGCCGGAGCCGATCGCACCGGAACTGATCGAGAAGGCCCGAGCGGGCGGGGTGCATGTGGACCTGAAGCCCGGTGAGAGCAAACACACCTACACGGTGACCGTCATCGCGCCGGACAGCCCAGGGCTGCTCTCCGACGCCGCGGGCGTGCTCGCGCTGCACTCGCTGCGGGTGCTGTCGGCCGCGCTGGGGGTCGAAGGCGCGTCCGCGGTGGACACTTTCGTCGTCGCTCCCAAGTTCGGTGATCCGCCGGACCCGGGCCTGCTGCGCCAGGAACTGATCCGCGCCACGGCCGGCGATCTGGATGTGCCCGGGGCGCTGGCCAAACGCGAGCGGGAGGCGAGCACCATCGGCCGGAGCCGGTACGCGCAGGCTCGGCCCCGAGTGATCTGGTCGGACACCTCCGCACCCGGCCAGGTGATCCTGGAGCTGCGCGCCGAGGACCGGGTGGGCCTGCTCAGCCGCCTGGCCGCCGAACTGGCCGCCTGCGGAGCCGACGTCCGCTGGGCCAAGGTCGTCACGATGGGATCGGCGGTGGTCGACAGCTTCTGCCTGGATCTGGGATCCGAGGACGGCCCCGCCCGCCGGGAAGCGATCGAGAAAGCGCTCCTCGCGGTGGTTCCCAAAACTGCGCCCAAGCCGCCCGAAGCGACTGCTCCCGACCCGGAAAGTAGCCGCTAGCTGCGGATAATCCGGTGATCAATCTGTTGCAGGATATTTGCTGCATCCGAACTCCCGCTCGGCGGCCGGACCATACGATCTAGGGCGTCCGGCTATCGCGAGCACGAGGGGAGCAGGTCGATGGCAATTGAAGTCGTTTCGGCGTCCACGATGACGAGTGACGAGACCACGCACATGGCACGCTGCGTCGGCGGCGACCGCTGGGTGGTCTCCTGGCTTCCGGGCCGCACGTTGACCGGGCGACAGGCGGTGACCGCGATGACGATCGCGTCCAGGGTCGCCACCTCGCCCATCCCGAGCACGGCGGAGTGGGCTGTCCTCGACGACCTGGCCCTGGAACTGGGTCTGACCGCCAACGAGGCGGTCTTCATGGTGGCCGAGGAGAACCACGACTACCGCAAAACCGCCAAGCCGCGCCGCCGCGTGCTCGACTAGCAGGACCGCGCTCGGCCCGGAAGGACGCACCGCCTGCGCGAACACGCGGGTGATCCCATTACCCTGGGAGAGAATGTGACGTCCCCCGAGATCAGGAGCGCGATCGGTGTTCGAATCCCTGTCCGACCGGCTTACCGGTGCCCTCAAGGATCTGCGCGGTAAGGGGCGTCTGTCACCGGCCGACATCGACGCCACCTGCCGCGAGATCCGCCTCGCGCTGCTGGAGGCCGACGTCGCGCTGCCCGTCGTCCGCGGCTTCATCGGACGGATCAAGGAGCGCGCCAAGGGCGCGGAGGTCAGCGCGGCGCTGAACCCGGCCCAGCAGGTCGTGAAGATCGTCAACGAGGAACTCGTCGGCATCCTCGGCGGCGAGACCAGGCGGCTGAACCTGGCCAAGAACCCGCCGACGGTGGTCATGCTGGCCGGTCTGCAGGGTTCCGGTAAGACCACGCTCGCGGGCAAGCTGGCGAAGTCGCTGAAGGGCCAGGGTCATCAGCCGCTGCTCGTGGCGTGCGACCTGCAGCGCCCCGGCGCCGTCACCCAGCTGCAAGTGGTCGGCGAGCGCGCGGGCGTGCCCGTCTACGCGCCGCACCCCGGCACGTCTGTCGGCGGCGGGGAGAACCCGCTGGGCATCTCGGCCGCCGATCCGGTGAACGTGGCGCGCGGTGGTGTCGAGGAGGCGCGCCAGAAGCAGTACGACGTCGTCATCGTCGACACCGCGGGCCGCCTCGGCATCGACGAGGAACTCATGCGCCAGGCGGCGGGCATCCGCGACGCCGTGCAACCGGACGAGACGCTGTTCGTGCTCGACGCGATGATCGGCCAGGACGCGGTCAACACCGCCGAGGCGTTCCGCGACGGCGTCGGCTTCACCGGTGTGGTGCTCACCAAGCTCGACGGCGACGCCCGCGGTGGCGCGGCGCTGAGCGTCCGCGAGGTCACCGGTGTGCCGATCCTGTACGCCTCCACCGGTGAGAAGCTCGAGGACTTCGACGTCTTCCACCCGGACCGTATGGCCAGCCGCATCCTCGGCATGGGTGACGTGCTCACCCTGATCGAGCAGGCCGAGCAGGTCTACGACGCCGAACAGGCCGAGGAGGCCGCGCGCAAGATCGGCAGTGGCGAGCTCACCCTCGAGGACTTCCTCGACCAGATGCTGGCCATCCGCAAGATGGGCCCGATCGGCAACCTGCTCGGCATGCTGCCGGGCGCGGGCCAGATGAAGGACGTTCTCGCGCAGGTCGATGACAAGCAGCTCGATCGCGTGCAGGCGATCATCCGCGGCATGACGCCGGCCGAACGGGCGAATCCGAAGATCATCAACGCCTCCCGCCGCCTGCGCATCGCTAACGGTTCCGGCGTCCAGGTCTCCGACGTCAATCAGCTCGTCGACCGCTTCTTCGAGGCCAAGAAGATGATGGCGATGATGGGCCGCCAGATGGGGCTGCCCGGCAGCCGCCGGGGCAACGCGAAGAAGGGCAAGAAGGGCAAGAAGGGTGGGCGCGGCCCCACGCCGCCGAAGGTGCGCGGCGGCTTCCCGGGAATGGGCGGCATGCCCGGCCTGCCTGCCGGAATGCCCGACCTGTCGAACATGCCCGCCGGCTTGGACGAGTTGCCGCCCGGGTTGGAGGGGTTCGACCTCAGCAAGCTGAAGTTCCCGAAGAAGTAGGGCACTTCGCCGCGGCAGGACCCTTCGGTCGGATGGGCGTCGCCGTCCCGCGGTCACTCGGTGCGTGGATGACCGTTGCGGGAATCGCCCAGTAGGTTGGAGGCGGCCGGTGACATCCAGGAGGTTGTTCGTGCATCTGCGAGGTGTCGTTCTCCCCGAAGACGAGGTGCGCGATCTCTGGGTCCGGGACGGCCTGGTGTCCTTCGAACGCGTACCGGGAGCCGAAACGCTCTGCGACGCGGGATGGATCGTGCCGGGCCTGGTCGACGCGCACTGCCACGTCGGCATCCGGTACGGAGGCGGCCACGAGGACCGCGCGGGCGCCGTCGCGCAAGCCGAGACCGAGCGTGACGCCGGGGCGCTGCTGCTGCGCGACGCGGGCTCGCCGATCGACACCCGTTTCATCGACGACCACGAGGACCTGCCGCGGATCATCCGCGCCGGCCGCCACATCGCCCGCCCGAAGCGCTACATCCGCGAACTGGGCATCGAACTCGACGACGAACGCGAGCTGCCGGAGATCGTCGCCGAGCAGGCCCGCCTCGGCGACGGCTGGGTCAAGATCGTCGGCGACTGGATCGACCGCTCCGTGGGCGACCTGCGCCCACTGTGGAGCGACGCGATCCTGAAGGAGGCCATCGACGCGGCGCACGCCAACGGCGCCCGGGTCACCGCGCACGTCTTCGGCGAGGACGCGCTACCCGGCTTGATCAACGCCGGTATCGACTGCCTGGAGCACGGCACCGGCCTCACCGACGAAACCATCGAGATGATGGTCGAGCACGGCACCGCTCTGGTCCCCACCCTGGTCAACATCGACACCTTCCCCGACATCGCCGACAGCGCGGGCAAATTCCCCGTCTACGCCTCGCACATGCGCGATCTGCACCGTCGGGTGCGCGGCACGGTCGCCGCCGCGCACGAGGCGGGCGTGCCGATCTTCGCGGGCACCGACGCGGGCGGCTCCATCCGCCACGGGCGCATCGCCGACGAGATCGCCGCGCTCGGCGCCGCGGGCCTGTCCGCGCACGACGCGCTCGGCGCGGCCTCCTGGAATGCCCGCGACTGGCTCGGGCGGCCCGGCATCGAAGACGGTGCGCCCGCGGATTTCGTCGTCTATCAAGAGGATCCGCGCACCCATCCGGAAACGCTCGGCACGCCGTACGCCGTCGTCCTGCGCGGGCGCGTGTACGGCGCGCACGGCCCGGTCACCGGCCATCGATAACTCGTCATCGCGGCTCACCCGCGCGTTCGCCGACGCGGCGTAAGGTCGGATCCCGTGACAATTCGCCTCGGTTATCAGATGCCCAACTTCAGCTACGGCAAGTCGGTGCGCGAGCTCTTCCCCACGGTTGTCGCGCAGGCCCGAGAAGCCGAAGCCGCCGGTTTCGACACGGCCTTCGTAATGGACCACTTCTATCAGCTGCCCGGCATCGGCACGCCCGACGAGCCGATGCTCGAGGCGTACACCGCGCTCGGCGGTCTGGCCACGGCGACGGAGCGAATCCAGTTGTCGGCGTTGGTCACCGGCAACACCTACCGCAACCCGGCCATGCTCGCCAAGACCGTCACGACGCTGGACGTGGTCAGCGGTGGCCGGGCGGTGCTCGGCATCGGCGCTGGCTGGTTCGAGCTCGAGCACCGCTCCTTCGGCTACGAATTCGGGACGTTCACCGACCGCTTCGAGCGGCTGGAGGAGGCCCTTCGAATCATCCAGCCGATGCTGCGTGGAGAACGCCCCACGTTCCAGGGCAAGTGGTACCAGGTCGAGCAGGCCATGAACGAGCCGCGCGTCCGCGACGACCTGCCGATCCTGCTGGGCGGCAGCGGCGAGAAGAAGACCTTCGGCCTGGCCGCCCGATTCGCCGACCACCTCAACATCATCTGCAACGCCTCCGAACTGCCGCGCAAGATCGGGGCGCTGCGGGCACGCTGCGCCGAAGCGGGCCGGGACCCGCAGACCCTGGAGACCAGCTACCTGTGCTTCGTGATGATGGACGAGGACGGCGATCTGGTACGCAAGCAGCAGCGGGATTACCTGAGCCGCATGGGTATCGACCTGTCGGCGATGTCGGACTCCGAGCGCGCGCAGAGTCCGGCCGACCGTCAGTTCGTCGGCACACCGGACGATGTTGCCGAACAGCTGCGGACCCGCGTTCTGGACCAGGGCGTCGACGGACTGATCATCAACATGGTGTTCAACGGGCACGAGGCGGGCGCGGTCGAACTCGCCGGACGCACTTTTGCTCCGCTGGTGCGCTGACGAGCGAGAACCGGGTCCGAATGCCGTTGGCGCCGGATACAATCGGGCGATGATAGCCCCTCCGTGGCGTGCGTCGTACGGTATCGACTCGCCTTCGGTGCTGCTGTTGCTGGGAGTTCTCGCGGTCGGGTATCTCGCCGCCGCCCTGGTGGTGGCGCTGTTCGGGCAGCTGCGCCCGAGTCTGCTGCTCCTGCTCATCGGCGTCGTGCTGGCGGCGCAGTTCGGGTTGTTCCTGCACGCCACCCGCCGGGGCAAGTTCCGGGTCTGGGCGGGTCTGCTCGACGACCTCGGCCTGCGCGGCGACGAACGACTACTGGACATGGGATGCGGCCGCGGGGAGGTGCTGCTTGCCGCCGCGCGGCGCCTGCCCGCCGGGCGCGCGGTGGGCCTGGACCTGTGGTGCTCGGCCGACCGCTGCGGGAACATCCCGGCCACCGCCGAGCAGAACGCGCTCGCCGAGAACGTCGCCGACCGGATCGAGCTGCGCACCGGCGACATGACCCGCATGCCCTTTCCGGACGGCGCCTTCGACGTCGTCGTATCCAGCTTGGCGATTCACACCATCAAGACCGCCGAGGGCCGCGCGAGCGCGGTCCGGGAGGCGTGCCGCGTGCTGCGTCCCGGCGGCAAGCTGGTCATCGTGGATATCGGCAAGACCCGCGATTACCGCGCTGTCGTGGCGGCGCACGGCGCGACAGCCCTCACGGTGCGCTCCGTGGGATGGCGGATGTGGTGGGGCGGCCCCTGGGTGCCCACCCGCGCGCTCACCGCCACCGCTGCGGGCTAGCCGCGCCGAGGAGACGCGATTTCCGGCGTGATCATGCGGTCTGGCACAATGGACCACCGTCCTTCCGGACAAGTGGCAGCCCGTCTCCGGTTCCGTACCGCGCGGCGGTCACACACTCGAAAGCGCAAAACCGGGCTCGCAGACCATGCGGGTCGCCGAATTGCGTCGTGACCAACCAACGAAAGGCAGATCAGCAGTGGCTGTTCGCATCAAGCTCACCCGCCTGGGCAAGATCCGCAACCCGCAGTACCGCGTCGTCGTCGCCGACGCCCGCACCCGCCGCGACGGCCGGGCCATCGAGTCCATCGGCAAGTACCACCCGAAGGAAGAGCCCTCGCTGATCGAGATCAACTCCGAGCGCGTGCAGTACTGGCTGGGCGTCGGCGCGCAGCCGACCGAGCCGGTCCTCCAGCTGCTGAAGATCACCGGCGACTGGCAGAAGTTCAAGGGCATCGAGGGCGCCGAGGGCACCCTGAAGTCCAAGCCGGCCAAGCCGTCCAAGCTGGACCTGTTCAACGCCGCGCTGGCCGCAGCCGACAACGAGCCGGTCGCCGAGGCGGTCACCCCCAAGAAGAAGGGCAAGAAGGACGCCGAAGAGGGCGCCGAGTCCGCCGAGGCCGCCGAGTAATGAGTCGGCCTCACCCGTCCACCCGATACCCGTCCCGAGCCGTGCGCAGACCGGCCCCGGCGACGGGTGAGTCGCGTCCCGAGGTGATGGAACAGTGAGCGCCGTCGTCGCCGATGCCGTCGAGCACTTGGTGCGCGGCATCGTCGCCAACCCCGACGACGTCCGCGTCGAGCTGATCACCGGCCGCCGCGGGCGCACCGTCGAGGTGCACGTCCATCCCGATGACCTGGGTAAGGTGATCGGCCGCGGCGGACGTACCGCGACCGCGCTGCGCACCCTCGTGGCCGGTATCGGCGGCCGGGGCATCCGGGTCGACGTGGTCGACACCGACCAGTAGATGGAACTCGTCGTCGGACGGGTCGCCAAGTCGCACGGCGTGCGCGGCGAACTCGTCGTCGAGGTACGCACCGACGAGCCCGAGGCGCGTTTCGCGCCGGGCACGACATTGCGCGGCCGGCTGCCCCGAGCGGCGGAGGTCCGCGAGTTCACCGTGGAGTCGGCCCGGGAGCACTCGGGCCGGCTTCTGGTGTGCCTGGTCGGCGTGACCGACCGCATCGAATCCGACGCGCTGCGCGGCATGCTGTTCGTGGTCGACAGCGCCGACCTCCCGCCTTCCGAGGACCCGGACGAGTTCTACGACCACGAGCTGGAGGGGCTGGAGGTCCGGCTCCTCGACGGCACCGTGGTCGGCTCCGTGTGTGAAGTGCTGCATTCCGCCGCCGGCGAGCTGCTCGACGTGCGCGCCGCCGAGGACGGGCGGGAGATCCTGATCCCGTTCGTCACCGCAATCGTGCCCACGGTGTCCCTCGCCGACCGTGTGATCGTGATCGATCCGCCCGAGGGTCTGCTCGACCCCGAATGATGCGGCGCAAGCCCCGATCGCGCGTCGCTCAACCGGCCGGTGCGAGGCGGCCCGGCGGCGAGAGGAGACAGGATGAGAATCGACGTCGTCACGATCTTCCCGGAGTACCTGGAGCCGCTGCGCACGGCACTGCTCGGTAAGGCGATCGACAAGGGCCTGATCTCTCTCACGGTGCACGACCTGCGCCGCTGGACCCACGACGTGCACAAGTCGGTCGACGACGCTCCCTACGGGGGCGGGCCCGGCATGGTGATGAAGCCGACCGTGTGGGGTGACGCGCTCGACGAGGTCTGTCCCGATGACGCGCTGCTCGTGGTTCCCACTCCGGCGGGCGTGCCGTTCACGCAGGCGACCGCGCACCGCTGGGCCGGGGAGCGGCATCTCGTGTTCGCCTGCGGCCGCTACGAGGGCATCGACCAGCGCGTTTTCGACGACGCCGCTCGCCGTGTGCGGGTGGAGGAGGTCAGCATCGGCGACTATGTGCTGATCGGCGGCGAGGCGGCCGTGCTGGTGATGACCGAGGCCGTGGTCCGGCTGCTGCCCGGCGTGCTCGGCAATCAGCAGTCCCATCAGGAGGATTCGTTCTCCGACAGCTTGCTGGAAGGCCCCAGTTACACCCGCCCGGTCACCTGGCGCGGCCTCGACGTCCCGCCGATCCTGCTGTCCGGCGACCACGCGAAAGTGGCCGCTTGGCGGCGCGAACAAGCTCTCGCCAGGACCCGCGAACGCCGCCCGGACCTGCTTCCGGACCAGGACACGGTGCGCGAACCCCGGCGGTAGACCGGAACCGCCCCGCTCGGCGGATCAGCGCCACATGCCGAACGCGGCCTCCGCGGCGCGGAGCCGTCCCCTTCACCACATCGGTCATCGTCGAGGCATATCGCGGGCGCGGGGTCGCTCACGGCAGTAAGCCGTGGCGGCGGGCCGCTGTCACCGCCTCGTGCCGGGAGTGGGCGTCGAGTTTGATCATCGCGTTGCGCAGATAGCTCTTCACGGTTTCCGGACCGAGCGAAAGACGTTGCGCCGTTTCCTGATTGGTGCAACCCAAGGCGATCTGGGAGAGCACGTCGAGTTCGCGGCGGGACAGTTTCGGGCTGTCGGGGTGCGGCTCGCCGGTCAGGACCCGGGTGAGTCGTTCGCACACCGCGTGCAGGCGTCCGCGCAACCGGTCGTCCTCGGTCGAGCGCGCCATACCGCGCAGTTCGGCGTGGATATCGCGCAGTTCCTCGGTGATGGCCGGTGCGGTCGCGGCCGACGGCGCGGCCACCTCCAGCATGCGCAGCCGACGGTCGACCTCGTCGCGCACCGCGATCTCGGTGGCCAGGCGGCGACCGGCCTGGACGACGAGATCCGCGGTGCGGTCGCCCAGCGGGCTCGCGCCACGGGTCGCGGCATAGAGCACCGCCCGGGGGCATCGGTCGACCACCACGGGCACGGCGAGCACGGAGCGGATGCCCTCGCCGGAGACCGGCCCGTCGTAGTCGTGGGTGATCGACGAGGCGCGCCGATAGTCGGTGACCGCGGCGGGCCGTCCGGAATCCATCACCCGGCCGCCCAGCCCCGAAGTCCGCACGACGGCCAGGCCGCGCAGGCCGTTGGTCAGCGTGCCCACGAATTCCGACAGCAGCAGCGCGTCACCGTGCACTTCGCCGCCGAACGCCACCGGCACGCCCGCAGTGCTCGCCACCCAGCGGATCTCGGCACGCAGAGCGTCGCTGTCGCGCGGACGCAGCAGAGCGGTGTGGGTCACGAGACTCACCCCTTTTCGGGGGTAGTGGGCAGCGGGATGTGACCCACATCCTATTGCACACCCGGGTTGCGCTGGATCACAGAACGAGGAGAACCGAAGATGGGCACCGACCTGAATCAGCGGGTGCGCGAACTGCTGGACTGTTACGACCGCGCCGACGCGTCGGCGGCGGACCTGCTGTGCGATCGGCATCCGGCCGACCGGGTCGCCTTCACGATCGTCGAAGCCGACTTGTCCTCGATCGATCTCACCTACGGCGAACTGCGCGAACGCTCCGCCCGCTTCGCCGCCGCACTGGCCGAACTGGGCGTCGAACCCGGCCACCGCGTGGCCACGCTGATGGCGAAGTCGGCGGACCTGGTGGTCGCACTGCTCGGCATCTGGCGCCGCGGCGCGGTGCACGTTCCGCTGTTCACCGCCTTCGCTCCGCCCGCCATCGCCCTGCGGTTGAACGCCGCCCGTGCCTCGGTCGTCATCGCCGATGCCGACCAGGCGCCGAAACTGGCGGCCGGGCCGGATCTGCCCGCGGACCCGCCCTGGCGACTCGTCGTCGCCGGAGGGGAGGTTCCCGAGGGAGCCCTGCGGATGGACGAACTGCTCGAGACTCATCGGGCGACCCACCCGAACGCCCGTCCGGCGGCGATCGGCGGCGACGGCCTGCTGGTCCAGCTGTTCACCAGCGGCACAACGGGCACGCCCAAAGGCGTCCCGATCCCGCTGCGCGCGCTCGCTTCCTTCCACGCGTACCAGGAATTCGCGCTGGACGTCCGGCCCGACGACGTCTTCTGGAACGCCGCCGATCCGGGTTGGGCCTACGGCCTCTACTACGCCATCCTCGGCCCGCTGGCCACCGGCATTCGCAGCATTTTGCTGCACGCGGGTTTCTCCGCCCCGCTCACCTGGCAGGTGCTGGAAACCTTCGGCGTGACGAACTTCGCGGCCGCCCCGACCGTGTATCGCGCGCTGCGCGCCGACAGCGCCACGCCTCCGGTGCACTCCAGGCTGCGCCGCGCGTCGTCGGCGGGGGAGCCGCTCACGCCCGAGGTCGTCGCCTGGTCCCTGGAGCATCTGGGTGTCGCGGTGCGCGATCACTACGGCCAGACCGAGCACGGGATGGTCATCTGCAACGCCTGGCACGAAGACCTCGACGCCGAGACTCCCGCGGGATCGATGGGCCGCTCATTGCCCGGATGGACCTGCGCCGTGCTCGCCGACGACGCCGACACCCTCGCGCCCGCAGGTGAACTGGGCCGCGTCGCGATCGACACCGAACACAGCCCGCTGTTGTGGTTCCTCGGCTACCTCGACGCCCCGGAACGCACCGCCCAGCGCTACACCGCCGACGGCCGCTGGTATCTGACCGGCGACGCGGGCTCGCGGGACGCCGACGGCTTCTTCCGTTTCTCGGCCCGCGACGACGACGTGATCATCATGGCGGGCTACCGCATCGGCCCGTTCGAAGTGGAGAGCGTGCTGGTGCTGCACGAGCAGGTCGCGGAAGCGGCCGTGGTCGGCATGCCGGACGAACTACGCGGCGAAGTGCTCGAGGCGTTCGTCGTGCTGCGCGAGGGCGCCGCGGGCGGCCCGGAGTTGGAAGCCGAATTGCAGAGCCTGGTCAAGAAGAAATTCGCCGCGCACGCTTATCCGCGCAGGGTCCACTTCGTGCCGAGCCTGCCGAAGACGCCCAGTGGCAAGGTGCAGCGATTCGTGCTGCGGCAGGGGGGTGCCCGATGACGCAGGTGCCTCTGCCCAGTTACGCCTCCGGGGTCTCGGACGTCCCGCTGCTCGGTGACACCATCGGCGGCAATCTCGATCGCACGGTGGCGGCGTTCCCGGACCGGGAAGCGCTGGTGGACCGGCCGACCGGGCGGCGCTGGACCTACCGTGCGCTCGGCGCCGCGGTCGACGCCCTCGCGTGCGGTCTGGCGGGCCGCGGCATCGGCAAGGGCGACCGGGTCGGCATCTGGGCGCCGAACTGCGCGGAATGGTTCCTGGTGCAGTACGCCACGGCGAAGATCGGCGCGATCCTGGTCAACATCAATCCGGCATATCGCACCAGCGAACTGGAGTACGTGCTGCGCCAGGCCGGTGTGCGGATGCTCGTCGCCGCCGAGCGGTTCAAGTCCTCGGATTACGTCGCGATGATCGAGCAGGTCCGGCCGAACTGCCCGGAGCTGGCGCAGGTGCTCGTCCTCGGCACGCCCGAGTGGGACGCGCTGGCCCGCACCGAGGTGGACGCCGAACGGCTCGCCACGCTCGGCGCGCTGCTGTCGGCCGACGACCCGATCAACATCCAGTACACCTCGGGCACCACGGGTTTCCCGAAGGGCGCCACGCTCAGCCACCACAACATCCTGAACAACGGCTATTTCGTCGGTGAGCTGTGCGGATACACCGAACACGACCGCATCTGCGTCCCGACTCCCTTCTACCACTGTTTCGGGATGGTCATGGGCAATCTCGCGAGCACGAGCCACGGTGCGGCCGTTGTGATCCCGGCGCCGTCGTTCGATCCGAAGGCGACGCTGGCCGCGGTCGAGGCCGAGCGCTGCACCTCGCTCTACGGCGTGCCGACGATGTTCATCGACATGCTCGCCGAACTGGATTCGGCCACCGTGGAGCTGTCCACGCTGCGCACCGGGATCATGGCGGGCTCACCGTGCCCGGTCGAGGTGATGAAGCGGGTGATCGACCGGATGGGCATGCGCGAGGTGTGCATCTGCTACGGCATGACGGAAACATCCCCGGTCTCCACCCAGACCCGGCGTGACGACGGCATCGACCGGCGCACCGCCACGGTCGGCCGGGTCGGGCCGCATCTGGAGGTCAAGATCGTCGATCCGGCAACGGGTCTCACGGTGGCGCGCGGCGAACCCGGCGAACTGTGCACCCGCGGCTACTCGGTGATGCTCGGGTACTGGAACGATCCGGACAAGACCGCCGAGGCCATCGATGCCGCCCGGTGGATGCACACCGGCGATATCGGCGTGATGGACGACGAGGGCTATCTGGCCGTCACCGGCCGGATCAAGGACATGGTCATCCGCGGCGGCGAGAACGTCTATCCGCGTGAGATCGAAGAATTCCTCTACACCCATCCCGACATCCTGGACGCGCAGGTGATCGGCGTGCCGGATCCGAAGTACGGCGAGGAGCTGATGGCCTGGGTCCGGATGCGCGAGGGCGCACCGCCGTTGGACGCCGCGGCCGTGCGCGAGTTCGCCACCGGCAAGCTGGCGCACTTCAAGATTCCCCGCTATGTGCACGTGGTCGAGGAATTCCCGATGACGGTCACCGGCAAGGTCCGCAAGGCCGAAATGCGGGAAATAGCCCTAGCGATCCTCGCGTCGTCGAAGGAGATCCCGTAGAAATCGGCCCGCCGAGCTACCGCCGGCGCGCAGCGGAACGGCCGGGTACCCGCGACCGGCCGAAGGCGCGCAGAGGCGGGGGAGCGGTAGTGTCTCCGACGTGACGACAGCGCCCGAGACTGCCAGTGCAGAGTCCACACCCGCCGCGCCACGCTCCGACGCCGCGGGCCCAGCCAGCGTGAACCGTCGCATCGCCGAGGAACTCGCGGTGCGCGAGACCCAGGTGCGCGCCGCCGTCGAGTTGCTCGACGCGGGCTCGACGGTGCCGTTCATCGCCCGGTACCGCAAGGAGGTCACCGGCGGGTTGGACGACGCGCAGCTGCGCATGCTCGACGAACGTCTGCATTACCTGCGCGAACTCGACGAGCGCCGGGCCGCGATCCTCGAATCGATCCGCGGCCAGGGCAAACTCGACGACGCCCTGCACCGGCAGATCCTGCTCGCCGAGACCAAGGCGCGGCTCGAGGACATCTACCTGCCGTACAAGCCGAAGCGGCGCACCAAGGCGCAGATCGCGCGCGAGGCCGGGCACGAACCGGTGGCCGACGCCCTGATCGAGGATCCGAACACCGATCCGGCGCAGTACACCGCCGAGCAGCTCGACGGTGCGCGCGCAATCCTGGTGGAACGCTTCGCCGAGGACGCCGACCTGGTCGGCGAGCTGCGCGAACTGATGTGGAACCGCGGGCAGGTCACCTCGACCGTTCGCGCGGGCAAGGAGGAGGCGGGCGCGAAGTTCGCCGACTACTTCGAGTTCAGCGAGCCGTTCGACAAGCTGCCCTCCCACCGCATCCTCGCGCTGCTGCGGGGGGAGAAGGAGGAGGTGCTCACACTGCACCTCGAGCCCGACACCGAGGAGCCGCAGCCGGGCGAGCGCACCATCTTCGAGGGTCGCATCGCCGCCCGCTTCGGCATCGCCGACCGCGGCCGCCGCGCCGACTCCTGGCTGCTGGACACCGTGCGCTGGGCGTGGCGTACCAAATTGCAGGTCAGCCTCGGTATCGACACCAGGATGCGGCTGCGGCAGGCGGCGGAGAAGGACGCGGTCGACGTGTTCGCCGCGAATCTGCGCGATCTGCTGCTCGCCGCCCCCGCGGGCACGCGCACGACCATGGGGCTGGATCCCGGCTACCGCACCGGGGTGAAGGTCGCGGTGGTCGACGCCACCGGCAAGGTGGTCGCCACCGAGGTGATCTACCCGCACAAACCGCAGGGCCAGACCGAGAAGTCGCTGGCCGTGCTGGGCGCGCTGGTCGCCCGCTTCGGCGTGGAGCTCATCGCCATCGGCAACGGCACCGCCTCGCGCGAGACCGACGCCCTCGCCGCCGAGCTGATCTCGCGCATCCCGGAGAACAAGCCAACCAAGATCGTGGTCTCCGAGGCGGGCGCCTCGGTGTACTCCGCCTCCGCCTACGCCTCGCAGGAACTTCCCGACCTGGACGTCTCGCTGCGCGGGGCGGTGTCGATCGCGCGGCGGTTGCAGGACCCGCTGGCCGAGCTGGTGAAGATCGATCCGAAGTCCATCGGCGTCGGTCAGTACCAGCACGACGTGTCCGAATCGCTGTTGGCCCGCTCGCTGGGCGCAGTGGTCGAGGACGCGGTGAACGCGGTCGGTGTCGACGTGAACACGGCCTCGGTGCCGCTGCTGTCGCGGGTATCCGGCATCGCCGGTTCGGTGGCGGAAAGCATTGTGGCGCATCGGGACCAGAACGGCCCGTTCCGCAGCAGGACCGCGCTGCTCGACGTCCCGCGCCTGGGGCCGAAGGCGTTCGAACAGTGTGCGGGCTTCCTGCGCATCCGCGGCGGCGACGATCCGCTGGACACCTCCGCGGTGCACCCCGAGGCGTACCCGGTGGTGCGGCGCATCCTGGCATCGACAGGTCGTCCCATCGCGGAGGTCATCGGCAACACCACGGTGCTGCGCTCGCTGCGCGCCGGTGAGTTCACCGACGAACGCTTCGGTGTCCCCACGGTCACCGACATCATCGCCGAGTTGGAGAAGCCGGGCCGCGACCCGCGTCCGGAATTCAAGACCGCCGAGTTCGCCGCGGGCGTGGAGAAGGTCGCCGACCTGAAACCGGGCATGGTGCTCGAGGGCGTGGTGACGAACGTGGCCGCGTTCGGCGCGTTCGTCGACGTGGGCGTGCACCAGGACGGCCTGGTGCACGTCTCGGCCATGTCGCACAACTTCGTCAAGGACCCGCGCGAAGTGGTCAAGTCCGGCGACGTGGTCAAGGTGAAGGTGCTCGAGGTGGACGTGGCGCGTCAGCGCATCGGGCTGTCCCTGCGCCTGGACGACGAGCCCGGCACACCCGCCAAAGGCGGCGACAACCGGCAGCGCGGCCAGGGCGGCCGACCCGCGGGCGGGGAGCAGCGGCAGCGGCAGAATGGCCAGAACAAGCAGCAGGGCCAGAACCGCAATCAAGGTCAGGGGCGCGGTGGCAACCAACGCCGCAACGCCCCCGCGCCGAGCGGCTCGATGGCGGACGCGCTGCGCAGGGCGGGTTTCGGCCAGTAGCCCGACGCGCGGGAGGGAGTAACGGCCATGCGACGGTGGCTCCACGAGGACGTGATCGCCCAAGGGCGGCTGCCGTTGCTGTGCTTTCTGCTCGGATTCATCGTCGGATTCCTGGTCATCCGCGTCAGCGTCCGGCTGATCCGCGCGCGGGTGCGCTGGTGGCCGGGCAATCTGCGGGCCGGTGACACGCACATCCACCACATGGTGTTCGGGGTGATCCTGGTGCTGTCCTCCGGGGTCGGCATGGTCGCCCAGTACCAGAGCGCAGGCATGACCACCGCGGGCATCCTCGCCGCGCTCTTCGGTGTGGGCGCCGCGCTGGTGCTCGACGAATTCGCGCTGATCTTCTATCTGCGCGACGTGTACTGGGAGAAACAGGGACGCACGTCGGTGGACGCGGTGTTCGTCGCGCTCGCCGTGACCGGATTGCTGTTGCTGGGCTTCCACCCGCTGTGGATGCTGGACATCAACGACTTCCGGCGCGACCCGAGCGTCGAGGTCCGCGCTTTCGTCGTCGTGTTCGCGGTGGTCAACCTCGCCCTCGCCGCGATCGTGATCGCCAAAGGGAAGATTTGGACCGGCCTGTTCGGCATGTTCTTCCTGCCGCTGCTGTTCGTCGGTGCGCTGCGCCTGAGCCGCCCCGGCGCGCCGTGGGCGCGATGGCGCTACGCCGACCGCAGACGCATGATGTACCGGGCCATCGTCCGGGAACGGCGATATCGCCGCCCGGTCATCCGCGCAAAGATCTTCGTGCAGGATCTGGTCGCGGGGAAACCGGATGTCGAGCACGTCCGCACGGCGGCGGAAGCGGAACTGACTCGCACGGTCGTGCCCGCTCCGCCCGCCCCGCACCGGCACCACTCGCTGTGGCATTCCGACCATGGCTCACTGCATACGCCCAGCTCGCCGCCCGCCCAGGACGCCATCTCCGGCGAACAGAACCACTGAGCGGAGCATCTGCCGAGCCGACCCGCCGCGTCACAGCGGTGCACGAGGGTCCGTGACCTCCTCCGGCTTTCCGCCATCCCGCGGAGGCGGGCGGATTTCGAATGCCGCCATTCGGAGAACCCGAGGCTATGCGTATACGTATACTGTGACCGTGTTGGATCCCTTCAGTCTCGCGGTCGGCGCCGGCTTGGTCGGTGTCGGCTGGGCATGTGGCAGGTTCGGGCATCGGCGGCGGGGCCGGTCGGGAGGAAGTCTTCCCGCGCGCTGCGGTTGCGGTCACGACCTGGCGCTGCACGACCGCGCCACCGGCACTTGTCACGCCGAGATCTCCCGTAAGGGCACGCACGGCCTGCGGGAATGGGTCGGTTGCCAGTGCCGCCGCTACACCGGCCCGACCCCGCTGGAGGAAGTGTTCGCGTCGCCGATTCTCCCGCCCGAGTCCTGAACGGGAAAGAGACGACGCACGGCCGGTCGCCGCGCCGAGTTCACCACCACCGCGCTGTCTCGCACCCCCGCGGGCCGTAGCGTGAGGGGGCGCCGCCGCGCCGTCGCCCGGGCCGATTTCTTCCGTGGCGCGCCGATCTGGCACAATGCACAGGTTGCCCTGGGTGGTTGTCGACCCGGCGCACCCCCTAATTCGGAGCATGAACCGGCCGAGCACCTCGAGTGCCGCCAGGGTCCTCTGTTCGCGCGAAACCATAAGGATGGAAATGAACACCCTTGACTTCGTCGACGAAAAGTCGCTGCGTAGCGACGTCCCCGATTTCCGCCCGGGCGACACGCTGAACGTGCACGTGAAGGTCATCGAAGGCTCGAAGGAGCGCATCCAGGTCTTCAAGGGCGTCGTGATCCGCCGCCAGGGTGGTGGCATCCGCGAGACCTTCACGGTGCGCAAGGTGTCGTTCGGTGTCGGCGTGGAGCGCACCTTCCCGGTGCACAGCCCGAACATCGACCACATCGATGTCGTGACCCGCGGTGATGTTCGCCGCGCCAAGCTGTACTACCTGCGCGAGCTGCGCGGCAAGGCCGCCAAGATCAAGGAAAAGCGCTGAGGTAGCTTCTCGGCACAGCAGATCTTCCTCAGCCCGGCATCGGACTTCGGTTTCGCTGCCGGGCTAATCTGTTCGGCGTGGCAGACGAAAGTGGGTCGGTGTCGGTGTCCGAGTCGGGCGACGAGAATTCGCGGGTAGGTCGCGCCAAGCGGCGACCGAAGAAGAAGCAGCGGCCGTTCTGGCAGGAATTGCCGATCCTCATCGTGATCGCCGCGGTGATCGCCGCGTTGATGGTCACGTTCGTCGGTCGGCCGTACGTGATTCCGTCGGAGTCGATGGAAACCACGTTGCACGGGTGCGCCGGTTGCACCGGTGACCGCATCTATGTGCAGAAACTGAGCTACTACTGGGGTGATCCGCAGCCGGGCGACGTGGTCGTGTTCGTCGGCCCGCCCTCGTGGAACACCACCTACAAGTCGATCCGCTCGGACAACGCCGCCGTGCGTGGCGTGCAGAACTTCTTCTCGTTCTTCGGCCTGGTGCCGCCGGACGAGAACGATCTGGTGAAGCGCGTGATCGCGGTCGGCGGCCAGACCGTGCAGTGCTGCGACTCGCAGGGCCGGGTCATCGTGGACGGCAAGCCCCTCGACGAGCCGTATGCCCGCTACCTCGCCCCGTACGTGCCGGGCCAGCCCTACGGCCCGGGGGGAGGACGCGAATTCAAGCCCGTGAAAGTGCCCGAGGGGCATCTGTGGGTGATGGGCGACAACCGCAATCAGTCCGCCGACTCCCGCGCCCATATCACCGACGAACTGCAGGGCACCATCCCCGTGGAGAACGTGCGCGGCAAGGCGGTGTTCAAGATCTGGCCACCCGGCCGGATCGGACCGGTGCGTGCGGAGAATCCGCAGGAGAACTGACCGCCCGGACGCAGGATAATTGGATGGTGGGGCAAGGTCGAGTGCCGGTGGGTAACGGTTGGCCGCCGCGTGTGGTGATGCGCAGGGCCGGAGGTTTGCGCACGCTCGAGGCGGCTTTGATCCGCAGTGGCCTCGGCCCTGTCGCCGGCGTCGACGAAGCGGGGCGCGGTCCCTGCGCGGGACCGCTGGTGGTGGCGGCATGCCTGCTCGCTCCGAAGGCATATGACAAGCTGGCCGGCCTCGACGACTCCAAAAAACTCACCGAGGCCACCCGGGAAGAGCTGTATCCGGTGATCATCCGGCTGGCGCTGGCCTACCGGGTGGTCGTCATCCCCGCCTGGGAGATCGACTCGATCGGCATCCACGTCGCCAATATCGAGGGCATGCGCCGCGCCGTGGCCGGGCTCGGGCGCACGCCCGGCTACGTGCTCACCGATGGATTCCGGGTACCCGGCATCCCGGTGCCCTCACTGCCGGTGATCGGGGGCGACGGTGCGGCGGCCTGCATCGCGGCGGCCAGCATTCTGGCCAAGGTCACCAGGGACCGCATCATGGTCGAGCTGGACCAGCGATTCCCCGGCTACGGCTTCGCCGCCCACAAGGGCTACAACACGCCCGAGCACACCGCCGCATTGCACCGCCTCGGACCCAGCAGCGAGCACCGCCGCTCCTGGCGCAATGTGCGCGAAGCCGCCGGGCTGCGGCCGGTCGCGACGGCGGCCGACGTCGCGGACGCCGTACTGGCCGAAGGACTGGACGAAGCCCTGTCAGAGCAGTTTCCGAACGAGCGTACGGCTGGCCGAGTGGCTACCGACGCAGCGCATGCGCGATGATGTGACCATACGACGCGATGCGGCGAGAAGGAGGACGTCCCACCCGATGAGTGCCGAGGACCTCGAGAAGTACGAAACCGAGATGGAGCTCTCGCTGTATCGCGAGTACAAGGACATCGTCGGTCAGTTTTCGTACGTGGTGGAGACCGAGCGCCGCTTCTACCTCGCCAACTCCGTGGAGCTGCGCCCGCAGAACGCGGACGGCGAGGTGTACTTCGAGGTGCGGATGAGCGACGCGTGGGTGTGGGACATGTACCGCCCGGCCCGCTTCGTCAAGCACGTCCGGGTCATCACCTTCAAGGACGTCAACATCGAGGAGCTGGAGAAGCCGGACCTGCGGCTGCCCGAGTGAGCGGGCCGGGAGTTCTGCACAGCGACTCGCTTATCAACAGGTTTTCCGATTCCCCAGGTCGGCGGCGCTGAGCTGATTCGGTCTCCGCGCACGCTGGCCGGGTGACGGACAAACAGGCGCTCGGCGCGCACGGGGAGGAACTGGCGGCAGAGTTTCTGCGCGCCGCGGGGATGGAGATCATCGCCAGGAACTGGCGTTGCCGATACGGCGAACTCGATCTCATCGCCAAAGACGGGGATGTGACCGCGTTCGTCGAGGTCAAAACGCGTTCGGGTCTGGGTTACGGCACTCCTGCGGAGTCGGTCACCTTCGCCAAGCGGCAACGGATCCGACGGCTGGCCCTGCTGTGGCTGGCCGAGCAGGACGGACCGTGGCGGCGCATCCGGTTCGACGTGGTGTCGGTGCTGGCGCAGCGTGGTCGGACACCGGTCATCGACCATCTCGAGGCGGTGTTCTGAATGGCCCTCGGCCGGGCGCATTCGGTCGCGGTCACCGGCGTGGACGGCCTGCTCGTCGAAATCGAAGCCGATATCGGCCAGGGCCTTCCCTCGGTCCATCTGGTCGGGCTCCCCGACACCGCGTTGCAGGAATCGCGCGACCGGGTCCGCTCCGCGGTGGCGAACTCCGGGGAGAAGTGGCCCGACGGCCGGGTGGTGCTCGCGCTGTCGCCCGCGACCTTGCCGAAACTGGGCAGCGTCTACGACCTGGCACTCGCGGTCGCGGTGCTGGACGCGTCCGGTTCGGTCCCCTCCGAACGGCTCGCGAAGACGGTGCTGCTCGGCGAACTCGCGCTGGACGGGCGGGTGCGGCGAGTGCGCGGCATCCTGCCAGCCGTGCTCGCGGCGCGCAAGGCAGGCTGGTCGACCGTCGTGGTGCCCGCGGTGACCATGGCCGAGGCCGGACTGGTCGAGGGCATCGAGGTCCTCGGAGCGCGCAGTTTGCGCGGCGTGGTGGCCTGGCTGCGCGGGGAAGGCGCGCTCGACGAGCCGGACGGTGACCTGCCGGATACGGTGCGGCAGGGCGGCGATCTCAGCGAGGTGGTTGGTCAGGACGAAGCCCGCTGGGCCTTGGAGGTCGCCGCGGCGGGCGGGCACCACTTGCTGCTCACCGGACCACCGGGCATTGGCAAAACCATGCTGGCGCAACGTCTTCCGAGCCTGCTGCCACCGCTCACCGAGACCGAGGCGCTGGAGGTGACGGCGATCCACTCCATGGCGGGCACGCTCGCAGGTGATCACCCGTTGATCACCGCGCCACCGTTCGTCGCCCCGCACCACTCGACCTCGGTGACCGCGATGATCGGCGGTGGTTCGGGGACCGCCCGCCCCGGCGCGGTCAGCCGGGCCCACCGCGGCGTGCTGTTCCTCGACGAATGCGCCGAACTCGGCACGAAGGTGCTGGAGGCGATGCGGACGCCGCTGGAGGAAGGGGAAGTGCGCATCGCCCGGCGCGACGGTGTGGCACGCTACCCGGCCCGCTTCCAGCTCGTCTTGGCTGCCAACCCCTGTCCCTGCGCCCCGGCCCGCGACGTCGACTGCATCTGCGCGCCGCTGGCTCGCCGCCGCTACCTCGGCAAACTGTCCGGGCCGCTGATGGATCGGATCGACATCTGGGTGCGGATGCACGGGCAGTCCGGCGCGGCGTTCAGCACCGATGCGGCCGAGAGCAGCGAGGTCGTTCGCGCCCGAGTCGCCTCGGCGCGCCGAGGCGCCGCCGAGCGCTGGCGTGAGTACGGATGGCTCACCAACGCCGAGGTTCCCGGTCACATTCTGCGCCAGCGGTTCCGTCTGCCGCGTGAATCGCTCGCTCCCGTCGAGGCCGCGCTGCGTCTCGGCCGCATGTCCGCGCGCGGTGCGGACCGGGCCATCCGCGTCGCCTGGACCATCTGCGATCTGCGCGGCGGCGATCTGCCCTCGGCACAGGACGTTCTCGCCGCATTGAACTTTCGTCAGCGGGGCGCGCAATGAGCGCGCGGGAGCCGACCGCGGGCACGGCAGCGGAGGCCTTTGCGGCGGCGGATATACCTGCCGCAGTGGGCGCGCCTGTAGCTGCGGATGCGCCCGCGGTGCGGAACGTACCTCCAGCGCTCCAGACGGAGCACGTGGCTGTGGCGGTCGAAGCGCCCACGGATACGAGCGTGTCCAGGGCAGTCGATGTCCCTGTGGCGGCGAAGGTAAGTGGGGCGGGTGTGGTCGCAATCGTGGAGGGGGCAACGGATGTCCCTGTGGCGGCGGATGTGCCGGCAGCGCGAAACTCGCCTCCAGTGGTGTGCGCGCCCCAGATGGAGCACGTGGCTGTAGCGGTCGAAGCGCCCATGGCCGCGAGTGTGCCAAGGGCAGCGGATGTCCCTGTGGGGGCGCCTGCGGCCGGGGCGATTGACGTTCGCGCGGCCGCGAGTGCACGTGCGGCGGTGGACAAGCCTGCGGTGCTCGATGTGCCCTGTGTATCCAGTGCGTCCGGGGCGGTAGATGGGCACGTGGCGGCAAACCGGGCTGGGCCGGACGAAGTGCCCACCGCCGCGAGTGCGGCTGGGGC